>JBJXGL010000026.1:0-11370 GCA_046160365.1 Aestuariivirga sp.
ATGGAGATCGTGAAGAGCGACGAGCAATTGAACCGCTACATCACCGAAGCCGTGGTCGTCTCCGGCGACAGCCCGGTCCTGATTGACAGCTATCTCTCGGAAGCCATCGAGGTCGATGTCGATGCAATCTGCGACGGCAAGGACGTGTTCATCGCCGGCGTCATGGAGCATATCGAGGAAGCTGGCATCCATTCGGGCGACAGCGCCTGCTCGCTGCCACCCTACTCGCTCAAACCCGCGATCATCGCGGAGTTGGAACGGCAGACGGCGCAGATGGCCCTGGCGCTCAATGTCGTGGGGTTGATGAACGTCCAGTTCGCCATCAAGGGCGATGACATCTATGTCCTCGAAGTAAACCCGCGCGCCTCGCGCACCGTGCCTTTCGTCGCCAAGGTGATCGGCTTGCCCGTCGCCAAAATCGCAGCACGCGTGATGGCGGGCGAGAAGCTGAAAGACTTGAATCTGTCTCGCAAGAAATTGACTCATGTCGCTGTAAAAGAAGCAGTTTTCCCCTTCAACCGCTTCCCTGGCGTGGACGTTTTGCTTGGTCCCGAGATGCGCTCGACCGGCGAAGTCATGGGCATCGACAAGACCTATGACATGGCCTTCGCCAAGAGCCAGCTCGGCGCAGGCATGAGAATGCCATTCGCAGGCACCGTCTTCGTGTCGGTCAACGATCCCGACAAGCCCAAAGTGCTGCCCGCCGTACGCAAACTCATCGAGCTCGGCTTCGACATCAAAGCCACTGGCGGCACCCAACGCTATTTCGAGTCGAAAGGTGTGACGTCCTCCAAGATCAACAAAGTCCTCGAAGGACGCCCCCATGTGGTGGACGCCATCAAGAACGGCGAAATCCAGCTCGTGTTGAACACGACAGAGTCGCGGGTGTCGGAGTCGGACTCGAAATCCATCCGCCAAACCGCCCTGCTCCAGAAAGTCCCCTACTACACCACTCTCCCCGGCATCCTAGCCGTCACTAAGGCCATCGCCGCCCAGAAGGCCGGAACGATCGAGGTGAGGCCGTTGCAGGATTATCGATAGGCTCTCCAGTCTCAGCCCATGGATTGATCACCCGCAATCCAGCCGCGCGAAAGGGTCTTTCGTCGCGCGTCGCCACGGCGAAATCGTGGGCGAGCGCAATGGCGGCGATCTGGCAATCGAAAAGCGCGATGCCCTGTCCCGCCGCGCGCATCTTCGCAGCGAGTTCCGCAAAGCATCGCGCTGCTGCGGCGTCGAAGTGCAATATTCGATCACCAAACTGTTTTCGCGCTAAATCCTCGAAACCGCTGACCATGCTGTTCTTGCGCTTGCCATCCCGCATTATGGCCATACCGAATAGGATTTCGGCCAAGGATATCGAGGAAAAGAACAGACTCTGCTCGCTCTGCGAAACAAGCCAATGCAATACACGGCTATTCGGCACAGGCTTCAGCGGCTCCGAAATGACATTGGTATCGACGACTATCATTCAAAATCGACGCGAGAAGTGACCATCTCTGTGCGACGCGGAATGTCGAGTTCGATCCCGCCATATTCCTTCCCGAAAGCCACAAGTGCCTCGGCTAGACTCAGGCGTTTTTTGACCTCTTCCGGCTTGGCGGCTTCGACCAGAATTTCCCTGATTTCCGCTTCCGTGCTGCGGCCATTGGCTTTGGCGCGCTGCTTGAGCGCGTGGTGGGTGGCATCGGGCAGGTTTCGAATGACGACTGCGGCCATAAGGTACTCCTGACTCCTTACAATGATATCATTTCGCAAGAATGATATCAATCACCCTCATACCCCGCCGCTCTTGAAATCCGGCCCGAACTGGGGCATCTTTGACGCTTACCCGGCCCTCTGCGCTGACCCGCAAGGCCGGGTGAAGTTTTTCCGCAATTGCCGTTGCGCAGGGCTTCCCCGGCGGGTTCCGGCAAACTGACAAACACTGGACGAGAGCCATGGAAAAAGTACCGATGACCGGGGCGGGACACGCCGCAATGCTGAGCGAAATCAAGCATTTGAAGTCGGTCGAGCGCCCGCGCATCATTCAATTGATCGAGGAAGCGCGCTCCCATGGCGATCTCTCCGAGAACGCGGAGTATCATGCCGCCAAGGAACAGCAGGGCTGGATCGAGGCGCGCGTGGCCGAGCTTGAGGATAAGATCAGCCGCGCCGATATCATCGATGTCTCGAAACTTTCGGGCGACACGGTGAAATTTGGCGCAAAGGTGACGTTGATCGACGAGGACACCGACGAGAAAGCGTCTTACCAGATCGTCGGCGAATTCGAAGCCGACGTGAAGAAGGGCAAGATTTCCGTGTCCTCGCCGATCGCCCGCGCCATCATCGGCAAGAAGACCGGAGACAGCGTGGAAGTGTCAACGCCAGGCGGCGGCAAAAGCTACGAAATCGCCAAGGTGGCGTGGCTGTAAGCTGAACCGGCAGGAGCCGTCAACGCACTCGATTCATATCGAAACATCACCCGCCGACGAAGCGTTTCGACGGCTCCTCACGCTCGGGCATGTCAATGAACTCCCGGAAACGCGCGGCATCTGCAATTGGATTGCTTCGTCACTGTTTCGCCAACTCCTTCAAGTGCCGCACGCCGAAGAGCAGCAGACCCGCAACCAATCCCCAAAACGCCGATCCGACGCCGGAAATCGAAACGCCTGAAGCGGTCACGAGAAACGTCACCAGCGCGCTTTCGATGTCGCGCATCTCTTTCAGCATCGCCGTCACCCCGCCCATCAGCGGCGCGAATAGTGCGAGGCCAGCGATCGCGGTGATGAGCGGAACCGGAAGTCCGCCGAGAATCTGCACGAAGCTCGCGGCCATCAGGCCGGCGAATGAGTACATGACGAAATAGGGCCATGCGACCAGCCAGCGTTTCGACGGGTCGGGATGAGTGTCCGGCCCTGTCACGATGGACGCGGTAATCGCCGCCAGATTGATGGCGTGCGAGCCGAAGGGTGCGAGCAGCACCGACGCGACACCCGTGACACCCAGGCAGAGCGACACCGGCGGCTCGTAACCCGCCGCGCGCAACACTGCAAAGCCTGGCATGTTCTGCGAGGCCATGGTCACGAGAAACAACGGGATGCCGAGGCTCAGGATTGCAGCGCTCTCGAACTCGGGGATCACGGGCACCAGCGGAGTGATTGCGAGCGAAATGGAGGATTGCGTGAACGCGCCAGTAGAGCCTGCCAGCACGATTCCAAAAACCACAATAACTGGAACGGCATAGAGCGGATACATGACTCGAAGTGCGAAGAAGACGCCAACCAGCGGCAGCACCAGCCACGGCAGCGCCATGGCGGCACCGGGAACTCCCAGCGTGTATTTGAGCAAGACGCCCGCAAGCATCGCTGCGGCGATGGGGGCGGGAATTTTCGCAATGGCCCGCGCCAGTGGCGTAATGAGCGCTGCGAGACACATCAGCACGCCCGCCACCACGAAGGCGCCGAGTGCCGCTTCGTAGCTAATGCCGCCGCCGCTTGTTGCGATCAGCACGGCGCCCGGCGTCGACCACGCGGTGATGATCGGCATGCGCGCGCGCCACGATAGAATGAGCGTCGTCACCGCCATGCCGAAGCAGAGTGCTGCCGCCCATGAGGCTTGCTGTGCTGGCGTCGCACCTACCGAGCGCGCTGCATCCATGATCAAGAGGATGGTCGAGGCGAAACCGACGACCACCGCAGTCGCTGCCGTTGAGACCGGCCCGAACCATGTGCCCGCCCTGCCCGCCTCAGCACTGCTCACACCGGCACTCCCGGCTCGTATTTGCCTTGCCGAAGAATGAGGCTGGTCTTGACGCTCTCCACATTGGGCGTGGCCGTCAGCTCGTTGATGATGAAGTCCTGCAAGCCCGGCAAATCCTTGGCCACGCATTTGAGCAGAAAGTCCGCCTCGCCCGAAATCGCATAAGCCTCGCGCACCAACGGCCACGACTGAGCCTTGGCCGCGAAAGCCAAAAGCTCCTGCTCCGCCTGACTCTTGAGGCCGACGAGAGCAAAGGCCTGAACCGTGAAGCCGAGCTGTTGGGCATTGAGCAGCGCGCGGTAGCCCTCAATCACACCAGCCTTATCCAGCGCCTGCACGCGCCTGAGGCAAGGCGGCGCCGAAAGCCCCACGCGCGAGGCCAGCTCCACATTTGTGATGCGCCCATCCCGCTGCAACTCACGCAGGATTTTGAGATCGGTGGAATCGAGTCCCAGGGCCATGGCCCACTTAGAGCATGTCCACCAGCCTGTTCACAAACCCGCGCGCTGGCCTTGAGAAAATGCCGGAAGTAGCTATGTTATGAGCGCATAGCTTTCGGAGATTCTCAATGACCCCCCGTCATGTCCGTGTCCTGATCCTCGGGTCGGGCCCAGCCGGTTATACTGCGGCGATCTACGCTGCCCGCGCCATGTTGAAGCCGTTGCTCGTCCAGGGCATGCAGCCGGGTGGGCAGATGACGATTACCACGGACGTGGAGAACTATCCGGGCTTCGCCAAGGTGATCCAGGGGCCATGGCTGATGGAGGAGATGAAAGCCCAGGCCGAGCATGTCGGCACCGAAATGATTTCCGATACCATCGTCGAGGTGAAACTCAACGACACGCCGATCCGCCTCGTGGGCGATTCCGGTCAAGTTTACACCTGCGACGCGCTGATCATCTCCACCGGCGCGCAGGCGAAGTGGCTCAATCTTCCCTCCGAGGAGAAATTCAAAGGCTTCGGCGTCTCCGCTTGCGCCACATGCGATGGATTCTTCTATCGCAACCGCAAGGTCCTCGTCGTCGGCGGCGGCAACACCGCCGTTGAGGAAGCGCTGTTCCTCACCAACTTCGCCAGCGAAGTGACTGTCGTCCACCGCCGCAACGAGTTCAAGGCCGAGCGCATCCTGCAGAACCGCCTCTTCGCGCATCCCAAGATCAAGGTGGTGTGGGACAGCGCGCTGGAAGATGTGGTGGGCACCGAGGAGCCGAAAGGCGTGACCGCCGCGAAAATCAAAAACATCAAAACCAGCGCGGTCACGGAAATCCCCGTCGACGGCATCTTCATCGCCATTGGCCACAAACCCGCGACCGAACTTTTCGAAGGCCAGCTTCCCTTCAAGCAGGGCGGCTATCTCATCACCGAGCCGCGCTCGACCGCGACCGCGATCCCCGGCGTCTTCGCCGCGGGCGATGTGACCGACGACGTCTACCGCCAGGCCGTCACCGCCGCCGGCATGGGCTGCATGGCGGCACTCGAGGTCGAAAAGTATTTGCACGCGCGCGAACAGGTCCGCCATGCCGCAGAGTAATCTCTTCGACTGGGACAAGCTCCGCATCTTCCATGCGGTTGCCGATGCTGGAAGTTTCACTCATGCGGGCCACGAGCTTGGCCTTTCGCAGAGTGCCGTGTCGCGCCAGATCAGCGCGCTGGAAGATGGGCTGAATGTGCCGCTCTTCCACCGCCACGCTCGGGGACTCATTCTCACCGAGCAAGGCGAGATGCTCTACCGCACGGCGCATGAAGTGTTCACCAAGCTCACCGCCGCGCAAACACGGCTGATGGACTCGAAGGAAAAGCCCTCGGGCGATCTTCGAGTCACCACGACCGTGGGCCTCGGCAGCGTGTGGCTGACGCCGCGCATCGCAGAGTTCGTCGAGCTCTATCCGCAGATCAACGTGGCGCTGCTGCTGCACGATCACGAGCTCGATCTTTCGATGCGCGAGGCCGACGTGGCGATCCGCCTGCGCCGCCCCACCCAGCCCGATCTCATTCAGCGCAAGCTCTTCACCGTGCACAATCACATCTATGCCTCGCCCGATTACCTGAAGAAGCACGGCATTCCGCGCTCGGTCGAAGATCTCGACAAGCACAAGATCCTCACCTTCGGCCAGGCGCCAAGTTATCTGGAAACCGTGAACTGGCTGGAGTTCGCCGGCCGCGCTGAAGACAGTCCGCGCCCTGTGGCGCTCCGCGTCAACAACGCCTACGGCCTGCGCCGCGCCGTGCAAGCCGGCGTCGGCATCGCATCACTGGCCGACTACACCGTCGCCGCCGACATGGGCCTCGTCCAGATCGATCTCCCCGTCGAAACTCCGGAGTGGGAAACCTACTTCGTCTATCCCGAGGAGTTGAAAGATACCAAACGCGTCACCGTCTTCCGCGACTTCATCGTCGCCAAGGCGAAGGAGTGGAGTTTCTAAAAAATACTCTCCCTTGCGCGCGTGGGGATGTGGCCCGCAGCGCCGAGTTGTGCCGATCAAGATCAAGGCCTTCGGCGTTGCGGAAAGGAATTGATCCGTATACTGATCACCTTCCTCACTCTCAACCCTCATTCCGACCACCTCGCTCCGCCGAAGCAACGCTTGCGATTGAGTGACCGAGCAAAGACTTCGCGAAGGCGAGAAGGCCGGAATGACGAGTTAATGTGCGAGGGGTCAAACTAGACCTTGAGACTGACCAGCCAATTTGCGATCCTCGAAAACCGATGGTCAGTAAACCTCCAACCAAGCCCGCCCTCCTCTCCGGCGGCAACCCGCAAATACCCAAGGGCCACGGCAATGCCCCCGTCCAGGCCTACATCGCCGCCGTTCCAGGCTGGAAACGAGACGTGTGCCGCAAACTCGACGCACTCATCGCGAAAGCCGTCCCCAAGGTGCAAAAAGCCGTCAAATGGAACTCGCCTTTCTACGGCTTGGACGGCGAGACCTGGTTTCTGAGCTACCACTGCTTCGACAGATACGTAAAGGTGGCGTTCTTCACCGGCGCGTCGCTGGAGCCGATGCCTCCAGTTGGATCGAAGCAGAAAAACGTGCGCTATCTCCACATCGGCGAGGACGGCGCGCTCGACGAAAAGCAATTCGCCGCGTGGGTGAAGCAGGCGAGCAAACTGCCAGGGGAAAAGATGTGAGCGGGACGTGCGACGCAGACCATTCACCCTTCCCCCGTCGGGGGAAGAAGGTGCCCCGAAGGGGCGGATGAGGGTCTTGAGGAATGACGCGGCGCTTGAATTATTCGCGTCGCGCGAGCGTCAAGCCCCTCATCCGGCTCGCTTGCTGCACTTCGAAGCGAACTCTCAAAGAAACCGAGATTTTCAGGAACAAGGCTGCGGAGTAGGATGTAGTGGCATGAAATCAAACTCACCAACCAAGGGCACCTCCCCCTCCCTCCTCATTTCCGACCGCATCAAGCAACTCGGCGATTGGCGCGGAGAAACCCTTGCCCTCGTGCGCAAGCTCATCAGGCAGGCCTGCCCCGATGTTGTCGAGGAGTGGAAATGGCGCGGGGTTCCGGTTTGGGAGTTTGACGGCATCATCTGTACGGGCGAGACTTACAAGGAGATGGTGAAGCTCACCTTTGCCAAGGGTGCGGCGCTGCTGGATCCGTCGCGGCTTTTCAACTCCAGTCTCGACGGCAATGTGCGCCGCGCCATCGATATCCGCGAGGGCGGTAAGATCGACGAAACAGCGTTCAAGGCGCTAATCCGCGCGGCTGCGACACTCAATACCGAGATCAAGGAGACGGCGCTGGCGCGGAAGAAGCGCAAGGGCTCTTGAGGTGAGCTCTGCCTTCTCCGCAATTCCGTCTTTTTGGGGGGAAGCAGTGGATTGCGTATCTCCTGCGACCATGTGCCAATATGGCCGCCCGAAGCGCACAAGTAGAAAGAACCCATGTCCTTCAAAACCATAACTCTCGCCCCCGATCGCCTGAACCGCAGTGAGCTTGCGGTTCCCGGATCGCAAGCCAAACTCTTCGAGAAGGCTGCGAAGTCCGCGGCGGACGTGATCTTTCTCGATCTCGAGGATGCGGTTGCGCCAGACGATAAGCCGCAAGCGCGGAAAAACGTGATCCAAGCCATCGGCGATATCGACTGGGGCCGCAAGGTTCTGAGCGTCCGCATCAACGGCCTCGATACGCACTTCATGTACCGCGACGTAGTCGATGTGCTGGAGAATGCGAGCGACCGCCTCGATCTCATCATGATCCCGAAAGTGGGCACCGCAGCGGATGTCTACGCACTCGACATGCTGTGCACGCAGATCGAAACGGCCAAAGGCCGCAAGAAGAAGGTGGGTTTCGAAATCATCATCGAAACGGCGCTCGGCATGCAGAACGTGAGCGAGATCGCCTCCGCATCGCCCCGCAACGAGTCGCTGCATTTCGGCGTCGCCGACTATGCCGCCTCCACCCGCGCCCGCACCACCTCCATCGGCGGCGCAAATCCGAACTACACCGTGCTGACCGATCCCGACGGCAAGGGCAGCCGCGACACCCATTGGGGCGACATGTGGCACTATGCGACGTCGCGCCTCGTCGTCGCCGCGCGCGCCAATGGGCTTCGCGCCGTCGATGGGCCGTTCGGAAACTTCTCGGATGCGGATGGTTACACCTCCGCCTCTCGCCGCGCGGCTGTGTTGGGCTGCGAAGGCAAATGGGCGATCCACCCTTCCCAGATTGCACTCGCCAATGATGTCTTCAGCCCGTCCGAAAAAGACGTAACCCAGGCCAGCCGTATCGTCGAGGCGATGAAGCAGGCGGCGAGCGAGGGCAAAGGTGCGGTCTCCCTCGATGGCCGTCTGATCGACTACGCCTCGATCCGCCAGGCCGAAGCGATGCTCGAAAAAGCCCGCCTCATCGCCGCGCTTTAAGTAAAGCAGCGTGAATTATGATGGCCCCGCATGTCTCCCATGAGTGCTGCCCTTCTTGTCGAAGTGTCAACTTCGCTGCATTCTGAAACGGCTCGAGTGCGAGCAGTGTTTGCAGGCTGCGTTTTCTCCCCTTGCGCGCTTGCTGAAGACGCCGCGTGTTCGCCCCCTCACAGGAACGCGCGGTCCCCCCTAAAGACTAGGGTCGCCTCACTTGTGGCCGGGCTTCATGCCCGGCCATTTTTTACATGTAGAGCTTCTCGGCCTCGAGTCCGGAATAGAGCGAGGCCACCCATTCGCCGTAGCCGTTGAAAAGCAACGTCGGCACGCGTTCGTCGGTACCCAGCATCTGCTCCGACTCCTGGCTCCAGCGCGGATGCGACACCTCCGGATTGACGTTGGCCCAGAAGCCATATTCGCTGGCGTTGATCTGTTCCCAGAAACTCACCGGCCGCTCGGCAACGAAGCTCACGCGGACGATCGACTTGATCGACTTGAAGCCATACTTCCACGGCAGGTGCAGGCGGATGGGAGCGCCCATGCTCTTGGGCAGAGGCTTGCCATAAGCGCCTGTCACCATGAAGGAGAGGTCGTTGGCGGCTTCCGCCATGGTGAGACCCTCGACATAGGGCCAGGGATAGGATGAGAACAGCCCCGGCTTCATGCCCGGCGCCACCTCAGGATTGTTGAAGGTTTCGAAGCGCACATATTTGGCACTTGCCTTGGGCTTGGCGATCGCCACCAGATCCTTCAGCCTGAACCCGGTCCACGGCACCACCATGGCCCAGGCTTCCACGCAGCGGTGACGCACAATGCGTTCTTCGAGCTGAACCTTCTTCAGGAGATCGTCGATACCAAGCGTCATCGGTGCTTCGACTTCACCGTCGATCACGATCGACCATGGCCGGATCGGCAGCGCTTCGGCCAAAGCCGAAATCCGTTTCGATGACCCGAACTCATAGAAGTTGTTGAAGGTGGTGTTGTATTCTTCAGCCGTCACCGCCCTGCCCGCATCGGCAAAGCTGGGATTGAGCTTGGCGGGGTAGAGGCCGGCAGAGGGATCGGTTTCCGCCAAGGCGCGGCCTGACAGGCCTAGTGCGGCGGCACCCGCGGCAGCGCCCAGAAATGCCCGCCGGTTGAAGAACAACGCCTCCGGTGTCACCAGATGTTCCGGCAATTCCCAGCCGCGTTTGCTAATGATCTGCATGGCGCAATGCTCCTTGGTTACGTCGGGTTTAGACCTTGCGCCACGGCCTGACAAATCAACCAGGATCACACTTGCGCAAACGGCCGTTATCTGGCCTCCTTGCCGCAAACTCGGAGTTCCCCATGTCCACCCGCCGCGCCGAACTCATCGAAGCCACCCTTCCCGATTTTGGCGAACCCGTGTTCGAGCCCCTCCTCAGCAAAGACATCTACATCGCGCGCATGAAAGCCCTTCGCGCCCGGATGCGTGACCAAGGCTACGATGCCGTCGTGATCTACGGCGACCGCGAGCATGTGGGAAACATCTGCTGGGCCACCGGTTTCGATCCACGCTTCGAGGAAGCGATCCTGATCGTCTCGCCGATAACCCGCCCGCATCTGCTGCTTGGCAACGAGTGTTATCCTTACTCCGAAACCGCCAGCGGCATTTTCACTCCCGTTCTATGGCCTCCCCTGAGTCTCATGGGTCAGCCGCGCCAAGGCACGCGCCCGTTGATCGAGTTGCTGGTGGACGCTGGCCTCAAACGCGATATGCGCATCGGCCTTGCTAGCTGGAAGGGCTACGAAGATTTGGAAGGCTCCTTCGACGACAACTGGCTCGAAGCTCCGCACTATCTCGTCGAGGAACTGCGGAAGTTCGGCCAGGTCACCAACGCCGCCCTGCTCTTCATGAGCCCCAAGGATGGCCTTCGCGCCATCAACGAAGCGGATCAACTCGCCCGCTTCGAATTCGCCGCCTGCCGCACATCGAGCGCGGTGAAGCGCGTCATCCATGCCGCCCGCCCCGGCCTCACCGAATACGAACTCTGCCGCAACCTGGGCTTCGATGGATTCCCTTTATCGATCCACGTCAACATGTGCTCGGGACCTCGCGCCAAATACGGCCTGCCCAGCCCCTCGGCACGGACAATAGAACACGGCGATCCGATTGTCGTCGGCACCGGCCTCATGGGCGCGCTGAACTGCCGCGCGGGCTTCCTCGTGGCAAGCGAGAGCGAGCTCCCGCCGCCCATCGGCGACTACATCGACAAACTCGTCCGCCCCTATTTCGAAGCCGCAGTGGCCTGGTACGAGACGATTGGCATCGGCGTCACCGGCGGCGAACTCTACGACACAGTGATGAGCCGCCTCGGCGATCCCTTCTTCGGCGTCGGCCTTAATCCGGGTCATTTGATCCATCTCGAAGAGTGGCTGCACTCGCCCATCCGCAAGGGAAGCATCCAGAAGCTCCGCTCCGGCATGGCGCTGCAATGCGACATCATCCCGGCCACCAACACCCCATACTACACCTCCAACATCGAGGACGGCATTGCACTGGCCGACGACGCGCTCCGCGCCGAACTCGCCAGCCGTTTTCCCGAAATGTGGGCGAGGATCGAGCGCCGCCGCGCCTTCATGATCGAAGTGCTGGGCATCAGCCTAAAGCCCGAAGTACTGCCATTCTCCAATATCCCCGCCTGGCTGCCGCCCTTCTGGCTGGCACCTGGCCGTTTTCTCGCCATGGTCTGATTGGATTACACCTCATGGCGCAACCATTGCATGCAACTTCCATCTTGTGGGT
>JBJXGL010000027.1:0-4126 GCA_046160365.1 Aestuariivirga sp.
CGATTTCCTCCGCGGCCTTGACCCTAAGTCCCGCGGTGTCGGTTAGGATGACGGGCACGCCGCCCAAATCCATCGTCACCTCGATCACGTCCCGGGTCGTGCCAGGTGTAGGCGAGACAATCGCCGCCTCCCGCCGAGCCAGCAAATTCAAGAGTGTGGACTTGCCGGCATTAGGCGGCCCCGCAAGCACAACCTTGACGCCATCCCGCAGCGCTCTGGCGCGGCCATATTCGCTCAAAGCCGAGGTCATTTCTGAAACCAGGGCGATTGCCGCTTCGCGCGCGCCTCTCATTGCGGGCTCGATCACCTCGGCCTCGTCGGCGAAATCGACAGCGGCTTCGATGCGCCCCAGTATGGCAATCAACGATGCGCGCCAGCGCTCATAGGCCGAACTAGCTTCACCGAGGTAGTGCGCCATGGCCAGTTTACGCTGTGCCTCGGTTCGCGCGGAAAGCAGGTCAGCCAACCCTTCGACTTCGACGAGGTCCAAACGCCCATTCGCCATGGCGCGCCGCGTGAACTCGCCGGCCTCCGCCAGCCGCAGTCCTGGCATCGAGGACAGCGCCCGCATCAAGGCCTCGATGACCGCCGGGCTTCCATGGCAATGGAACTCGGCCACGTCCTCGCCGGTGGCGCTCCTGGGGTGAGGGAACCACAACGTCAGCCCCCGATCGAGCACCGCGCCATCCGCGTCCCGGAAGGTTCTCAGCGCCGCGCTGCGCGGCTCTGGCAACCGTGCTGCAAGTCTTTCGACCGCCTTCGCGGCCTGCGGGCCGGACACTCTGATGACCGCCACACCCGCCTTGCCCGCGCCGCTGGAGAGCGCAAAGATCGTGTCACTCGTCTGCATGACCGAATCGACTCGCTACGATCACCCGTGTCTCATAAACTGCCGCCATGACCGCCAATCGACTCACCAACGAAACCAGTCCTTACCTTCTCCAGCACAAGGATAACCCCGTCCATTGGCTGCCCTGGGGCGAGGACGCCTTTGCCGCCGCCAAGGCCGTGGACAAACCTGTGCTGCTGTCCGTCGGATATGCCGCCTGTCACTGGTGTCATGTCATGGCCCATGAGAGCTTCGAGAATTCCGCCATCGCAGACCTCATGAACCAACACTTCGTGTGCATCAAGGTCGACCGCGAGGAACGCCCCGACATCGATACGATTTACATGACTGCGCTGCATGCGCTGGGAGAGCAGGGCGGCTGGCCGCTCACGATGTTCCTGACCCCCGATGCCGAGCCCTTCTGGGGCGGCACCTATTTCCCGCCCGAGCCCCGTTATGGCCGCCCCGGCTTTCCGCAAGTCCTGACCGGGATCGCCCGCATCTGGGCCGCCGAGCGCGGCAAAGTCACGATCAATAGCAACGCCCTGAAGGCTGCCTTGCAAGAGTTGAACGCGCCCGCTGCCCGTGGCGCGCTCGCCCCGTCGGCGATCCCCGCTGCGGCGGACGCCATCGTCCGCGCCGTCGATCCCAACCTTGGCGGTCTGCGCGGCGCGCCAAAATTTCCGCAAGCGCCGCTGTTCGATTTTCTCTGGGCAGCGCATTGCCGTTACCCCGCTAACGGCTACGGCAAAGCTGTTCTCAAGACCCTCGAGCGCATATCGGAGGGCGGCATCTATGATCATCTCGGTGGCGGACTTGCACGCTATTCCGTCGATCATCTCTGGCTCGTGCCGCATTTCGAGAAAATGCTCTACGACAACGCGCAGTTTGTGGCACTGCTGACACGCGTCTTTCTCGCAACCGGCAGTCCTCTCTTTCGCCAGCGTACGGAGGAAACTGTTTCCTTCCTGCTCGCCAGCATGACCACCGCCGATGGCGCTTTTGCTTCGAGCTACGATGCCGACTCCGAAGGTGAGGAGGGCAAGTACTATGTCTGGACTCCGCCGGAAATCGAGGCTGTCCTCGGCGCCGATGCGCCCTTCTTCCGCGCTGTATACGACGTAACGCCGGAAGGAAACTGGGAAGGTCATTCTATTCTCAACCGTCTGAACCGTTCGGTCACAGTTGAAGAAGAGCAGCGCCTCTCGCCATTGCGCCGGAAGCTCCTCGCTGCCCGTGAAAAGCGTGTGCCGCCCGGCTTCGACGACAAGGTGCTCGCCGATTGGAACGGGCTTGCCATCGCGGCGCTTGCGGATGCAGCGCTCGTTCTTGATCGGAACGATTGGCGCGAAACAGCGGAGCGCGCATTCGATCGGATGCTGGAGTTGCTGGAAAGCGGCGGCGAACTCAAGCAGAGCTATCGCGCGGGCAAAGCGCAACATCGCGCGACGGCGGAGAGTTACGCCAATCTCATGGCAGCGGCGCTCAAGCTGGATGCGACGTTCGCTGACAACCGCTATCTCGTCATTGCCGAGCGCTTCGCCAATCGCATGCTGGAGGAATTCTGGGATGACGCCAATGGCGGTTTTTTCTTCACTTCCGCCAAAGCAAACGATCTTCTGGTGCGCACCAGAACCGCCGCAGACAACGCAACACCCAATGCCAATGGAACGATGGTGGCCAACTTCGCAATCCTCGCCCATCTCACGGGCAACGAAAGTTACCGCCAACGCGCCCACGCCATCGTACAGGCCTTCTCCTCGGTCGCCGCCGGCAATCCCTTCGCGGCGCCATCCTTGCTGCGTGGCTTCATGCTGCTCGACGATACGCTGCAGGTCGTGGCGGCAGCCGATTGCAGCCAGGAACTCCTGGCAACCGCGCTGAAGGGGACTGGACTTGATGTCGTACTGACCAAACTCGCGCCGGGCAGGGCGCTGCCATCCTCGCATCCCGCGGCCGGAAAGCCCGTGCATGGAGACAGCATTTATATTTGCAGAGGCAACACCTGCGCGGCACCTGCCCGTAACGACACGGAACTCGCCCAGGCCTTCGAAACGCTCGGCCTTTAGGCGTTCATCGAGTCAAAGAAATCGCTGTTGCCTTTGGTCTGGCGCAGCTTGTCGAGCAGGAACTCGATGGCATCCACCGTGCCCATGGGATTGAGAATGCGGCGGAGCACGTAGGTCTTCTTGAGCAGCTCTGCCTTGACCAGCAGCTCTTCCTTTCGCGTGCCGGAACGCAGAATGTCGATCGACGGGAACACGCGCTTATCCGCCACCTTGCGGTCGAGGATGATTTCCGAGTTGCCGGTGCCCTTGAATTCTTCGAAGATCACCTCATCCATGCGGCTGCCGGTGTCGATGAGCGCAGTAGCGATGATGGTGAGGGATCCGCCTTCCTCGATATTGCGTGCCGCGCCGAAGAAGCGCTTCGGACGCTGCAATGCGTTGGCGTCGACACCGCCCGTCAGCACCTTGCCGGAGGAGGGCACAACCGTGTTGTAAGCGCGGCCCAGGCGCGTAATCGAGTCGAGGAGGATCACAACATCGCGCCCATGCTCGACCAAGCGCTTCGCTTTCTCGATCACCATTTCTGCCACTTGAACATGGCGCTGCGCCGGCTCGTCGAAGGTCGAAGAAATCACCTCGCCCTTCACCGACCGCTGCATGTCGGTCACTTCCTCGGGCCGCTCGTCGATGAGCAGCACGATCAGGAAGCACTCGGGATGATTGCTGGTGATCGAATGCGCGATGTTCTGCAGGAGCACGGTCTTGCCGGTGCGCGGCGGCGCAACGATCAGGCCGCGCTGGCCCTTGCCCAGTGGGGCCACGATATCGATGACGCGCGCCGAATAATCCTTCTTTGTGGGATCGGCGGTTTCCATCTCAAGCCGTTCGTCGGGATAGAGCGGCGTGAGGTTATCGAAGTGCACCTTGTGGCGCATCTTCTCCGGGTCTTCGAAATTGATGGTGTTGACTTTGACCAGCGCGAAATAGCGCTCGCCTTCCTTGGGGCTGCGGATCTGGCCTTCGACCGTGTCGCCGGTGCGAAGCGCGAATTTCCGGATCTGGCTGGGGCTCACATAGATGTCGTCGGGCCCAGCGAGATAGTTTGCATCAGGCGAACGTAGAAAGCCGAAGCCGTCCTGCAACACTTCGACAACGCCTTCGCCGATGATCTCGACATCCTTGACGGCGAGGTTCTTGAGAATCGCGAACATCAGCTCCTGCTTGCGGAGCGCACTGGCGTTCTCGACCTGGAGTTCCTCGGCGGTCGTCACCAGTTCGGCCGGCGACT
>JBJXGL010000028.1:0-15520 GCA_046160365.1 Aestuariivirga sp.
TTGCCGGCAGCATGCGTGTCGTCAGAATGATGAAGAGGTAGGTGTCATTGCCCTTCAGGGGATATCGCGAAAAGCCGTAGGAGGCGAGCGTGCCGATCGCCAGGGCCAGCAGCACCGACACTGAGGAGATGAAGAAAGAGTTGAAGAAGAAGAGGTCGAAGCCCGTGGGCTCCGCGGCGCTTCCGCTGACCATGACGCGGTTAAAGACCTGGCCAAAATTCTCGAGTGTCGGGGTGAAAACAAACTGGTCCGGGATCAGCCCAAAGAGCGATGTCGGTGAAAGTGTTGGCGGCACCGAGAGAGCCTGGGCGGAGGGCTTGAAGGCCGTGAAGATAATCATCAGCACAGGCAGGAAGTAGATCAAGGAAACGAGGGCGACAAGCAGCGTGTGGCCCCAGCCAGCTTCGCCGACGCCGGAAGCTTTCCTAAGGCCGAATTTTTCTGCAAGCGTTGCCATGATTATGCGCCTTGGTTCCGACGGTTGGCCAGATAGAGATAGAGGTTGGTAAGCACAATCACCATGAAGAGAATGACGTAGGAGAGGGCCGCTCCCTCACTGGTCTTATTTTGCTCGTTGGCGATCTCGGTGATGAGATAGGCAATGGTCTTTGTATCCTGACCACCGCGGATGAGAATGTAGACGAGGTCATAGAGCTTGAAAGCCTCAATGGTGCGGAAGAGCAGCGCCAGCATCAGCAGGCCACGAATGTAAGGAAATGTGATGGTCCAGAATTGGCGCGGCTTCGAGACGCGGTCAATGGCGGCGGCTTCATAGAGATATTTTGGCACCGATACGAGGCCCGCGAGCACCAGCAGCATGACGAAGGGGGCCCACATCCAGGCGTCCGTGAAAACGATGCCTGCAACGGCGCCCACCTTGTTGTCCATCAAGATAAACTGATTGCCGGTGATTTCACCCATGACATAGCTCAGGATGCCAAAGGTTGGGTCATAATAATAGGAGAAGAAAACCCCTGATGCGACGACGGAGAGCATCATCGGTGTCAGCACGAGGATGAGCAAATACTTCCGCAACGGGAACTGTTTTGCGAACAGCATGGCCAAAAGAAAGCCTGTGATCATCTGCAATGCCACTGTGAAGACAACGAACATGCCAGTGTTGATCAGCGCGTCCCAGTTGGCGGGAGCCGCGATGTCGTTGGTGAGGACCTTGATGTAGTTGTTGAGGCCCACAAACCGGATGGATTGGTTGTTGGATTGATAGGCGAAGAACGAAAGCCCGAGCGACCAGAGCAAGGGAAAAATATTCATGACGAAAAGAACGGCTATGGCTGGCGCCACCAACAGGCCACCGTAATATCTTCGGCGGTAGGCATTTATGGCGAATGCCGCAGCTATGAGAGCCGCCATGGCGCCCGCAACGGCAAGGGAGAGCTTTGCGGGAAACAGGACAATGGCAATCGCTGAAACAACAAGGCCCGCAAGAATGGCCAGTTTCCAGTTATGGGCCACCGGCGAGAAAAGCGGCGGAGCAGGCAAGAATAGCGCGGTGGTTATCATGATACTCTGATTTCAAGGGGAAAAAATTGGGGCGCAGGAAAGCCCTGCGCCCCAACAGACGGACTACTCAATCAGGCCAACTTCCTTCAGCTTGTCCTGCTGGAATTTGGCGATGTTGTCGAGGGTGGTCTTGGCGTCCTGCTTGCCGGTGATGGCAAGGTCGAACTGGTCCTGCTGCTGCGTCAACAGTTCAAAGAACTGCGGCACATGCCAGACGTCCTTCTGCCAGTCGAGCTGCGGAGCCCAGGCGCGGTTCCAAGGACGGTAGGTCACGTACTTGGGATCCTCATACACGGCCTTCACGGCAGACTGACCGCCGCCCTGCGCGACCTGGTGCTGGATATCGTCGGACAGCCACCATTTCACGAAATCGACGGCTTCCTTGGTTTGGGATTCTGTCGTCCAGGTTGTCAGCACGAAAGGCTGCCCACCGATGTTGGACCACCGGATCATCTTGCCGTCAGCGCCCATGGTGCCCGGCATCTGGCCGAAGACCAGCTTGTCTTTGACTTTTGAGTCAGCGGCAAGCGAAGCTTCGCCCAAACCGATCCAGTTAATGTTCATTGCCACCTTGCCCTCGCGGAAAAGCTGGTCGGACACGAAGATGTCCATGGTGCCGGTCTTGGCTACCGGCGGCATGTACTGGATCAAGCTCAGATACTTTTCGAGCGCGGCAACAGCGGTTGGAGAGTTCACGACACCTTCAGCTTGGCCTTTTGGCGCCTTGGTTTCATCCCATGTATCGCCGCCCATCTGCCAGATGAAGCCGTTGATCTGCATTGACGAGAAGTCGTAGCCTTTGCCGGCCTGGTAGGCGATGCCGTAGAAATCATCCTCGGCTGGCGCACCTGCAAGCATCTCGCCCTTCTTGCGCTGGAAGAATTCACCAACGTTCTTGAAGTCGTCCCATGTCATTGCATCCAGCTCTTCGCCGGTGCAAGGAAGTTTCTTGCTGTACTTTGCCTGGAAGTTCTTTTGCTCTTCTTCGTGGCAGATGATGTCTGCGCGCGCGAAGTTTACCAGGACGTCAGGGAACTGGGGGAAGCCATAGTAGTTTTCTGTCTTGTGGGGGTAGGTGGAGTAGGCGTTCAGCGGATTGGGATGGATCGTCTTGAAGGTCGCCATGAAATCTGGGTCGGCCTCCAGAAGATCATTGATCTTGCGGAAATAGCCGCCTTCAACAAATGCACCAAGCCACTGCGAGTCGGAAACGATGAAGTTGTACTTCTGCTCGCCCGAGGTGAGCGAGGCATTCACGCGGGTGTAGAAGTCGGGCCACGGAATGAAGTCGACTTCGAGCTTCACGGTGTTGCCGGACGCGGGCTTGTACTGCTCGTCAAAGAACTTCTTCATGATGCGGGTGGGCGGCCAATCGGGCACCGCCATGCTGAGCGTCACCTCTTCGGCGGATGCGACTTGCGCGCCACCGGTCATCAACAGCGCGGCGAAGCCCGCAGCCGTCGCCAGTCCCTTCATTCTTAACTTCACGGTCATTTCACGTCTCCTCCGTAATTACCGTTTTGCTTCTCGCTTTCGATCATGCCGCGATACGGATGCCGTTAGCGTGGAAGATATGGAGCTTTGAGGAATCGAGAACGATCATCGCCTCGTCCCCCGGCTTCATATTGGTGGCGCTCGCCTCGGGAAGGACCAAACGCAAGATTTCCCCGCCGGCTTCGACGGAGAGGATGGTCACATCGCCCAGAGGTTCGAGCATGTGGATTCTGGTTTTGAGTGATTTCTCGCCCTTGCGGGCAAGCCGGATATCACTTGGCCTGATACCGACGAGCGCTGTTTCACCGGCTTTGAGCGCTTTGGGTTTCTTGGCCGGAGCGAGTTTGCCGATTGCTGTTGCAAGTGCCGCGCTCTCGCACTTGGCTTTGATCAGGTTCATGTGCGGCGAGCCGATTTTTCCGGCAACGTAGGTGTCGAGCGGCGCGTCATAGAGTTCGTCGGGCGTGCCGCGCTGCACCACCGCGCCATCGCGCATCACCGCGATTTCCTCGCCCATGGAGAGCGCTTCGAGTTCGTCGGGCGTGGCGTAGACGATGGTCATGCCGAACTGGCGGTGGAGACGCTTCAGTTCGGCGCGCATGTCATGGCGGAGCTTGGCGTCGAGATTGGTGAGCGGTTCGTCGAGGAGCAGGATTCTCGGTGTGCGGATGAGCGAACGGCCAAGTGCCACACGCTGCTGTTCACCGCCCGACAGCGTGCTGGGCTTGCGCTCGAGCCGCTGGGAAAGTTTCAGCATCGCCGCGGTTTCATTGACCCGCCTGTCGATTTCGCCGCGGTTCACGCCCTCTTCAAGCAACGGATAGGCGAAATTCTGCGCCACGGTGAGATGCGGATAGAGCGCGAAGGTCTGAAACACCATGGAGACGCCGCGGCCAGCTATGGGCTCCCCGGTCATGTCCCTGCCATCAATGGAAATGCGGCCCTGGTCCGGTTGCACCAGCCCGGAAATCGCACGCAGCGTCGTGGTTTTGCCGACGGAGGACGGGCCAAAGAGAACGAAGAAGCGGCCGGCGGGCACGTCGAACGACAGGTCCTTCAGCGCACGCACGCTGCCATAGGACTTGCCAACATTCTCGAGCTTAAGCGACGCGCCACTCACGTTTCCAGTTTCACTCCCACTTTAGGTTCATGCCGTTTTTTTGTTGCACGCTAGATAGAAACCTATTCGTGATCAAGCCGCAATGTACCCGCCGCATGTACACTGCCTAAAAAGCTGGCAATTGACGCTACAGCACCGCTCACGACTTCGGTTTTTCCCACCTGCCGGACTTCGCCGATTTCAGCACCGCATCAGTGACAAGGTCCGTTGCATAGGCTTCGCGGAACGTCGGGCTTGCGGGCTTCTTCTTTCCGAGCGAGTCGATGAAGTCGGCGGCCTGGTGGATGAAGGTGTGCTCGTAACCGATCTGCAGACCGGGTACCCACCATTTCGCCATGTAGGGATGATCGCCGTCGGTGATGTGAACCGAGCGCCAGCCGCGGGTGCGGCCTTCGTCGCGGTGATCGAAATACTGGAGGCGGTGAAGGTCATGAAGATCCCAGAAGATCGAGGCGTGCTCGCCGTTGATCTCGAAGGTGTAGAGCGCCTTGTGACCGCGCGCGTAACGGGTAGCTTCGAAGGTGGCGAGCGAACCGTTGCCGAAACGGGCAAGGAACAGGCTTGCGTCGTCAATGCCGACGGGCTCGACCTTGCCGGTGAGGGAATGCTTGCGCTTCTTGATGAAGGTCTCGGTCGTGGCGGTGACAGAGTTGATTCCGCCATTGAGCCACATGGCGGTGTCGATGCAGTGAGCGAGCAGATCGCCGGTGACGCCAGAGCCGGCGACGCCCACATCGAGGCGCCAAAGGCCTTGTCCACCTTGCGGCAGATCGGCGGAGATGGTCCAGTCCTGGAGGAACTTGGCGCGGTAGTGGAAGATTTTGCCGAGCTTGCCTTCGTCGATCAACTGTTTGGCCAGCGTCACGGCGGGCACACGGCGGTAATTGTACCAAACCATGTTGGCCACACCCGCCTTTTCGACGGCGTCGACCATCTTCTTCGACTCCTTGGCATTGCGGCCCAAGGGCTTCTCGCACATCACCATCTTGCCGGCCTTGGCGGCGGCGATGGCGATTTCCATGTGGGTGTCGTTGGGGCTGGCGATGTCGATGAGATCGATGTCCTTGCGTGCGATCAGCTTGCGCCAGTCGGTTTCTATCGACTCGTAACCCCACTGCGCGGCGAACGGCTTGAGCTTCTCCTCGTTGCGGGCGCAGGCGGCTTTCAGCACCGGTTCGTAGTGGAGGTCGAAGAAGTGCGGAGCCTGAGCGAAAGCGTTGGAATGGGTGCGGCCCATGAAGCCATAACCCACCATGCCGATGTTGAGTTTCTTCTTGGCCATCACGCCACCCAGCCATGCTTGTCGCGCACCTTGATCATGGCGGCGAGGATGTTGGTCCAGGTCTTGGGGTTCATCATCACTTCCGGCGGGAACATGCAGCCATCCCAACAAATATGGCGGAAGGCCTTCATGAGATCGCCGTTGCGGTCCCTGAGCCAGTAGCCGGCGTGCTTGGTGATGTTGAGCCTGCCCTTCGGATCGTCGACCAGGCAATGATGGCCGGTCTTGTCGTGGTAGCCGAGGCCCTTCACGGTGCCGTCGTTCTGGGCCACGTGCATGTCGATGGTCCAGGGCCGCAGCGCGTCTGTCATCTTCTTGAGCGCTTCGTCGAGAACGGCCTTGTCCTTCCAGTCATACTTGGCCGGCAGCAGCCGCGACTTCGGAGCGTTGTAACCCATGGTGAAGAGCATGGTGTGGGCCATGTCGGCCTGGAAGCCGATGGTTTGAGGCCGGCCGGTTTCCTCCAGCGTATCGACCATGTCCTTCCACGAATTCATGCCGCCCCAGCAGATTTCGCCCTCGCAGGCGAGCCGCTCGCCATAGTCGGCGGCGACTGAACAGGCCTCGCGGAAGGTCTTGGCGATCTTCTTGGTGTTGGCGGCCGGGTCTTTCGCCCATTCCGCCGTGCTGGTGGCCGAATCGATGCGGACGACGCCGTAGGGCCTGACGCCGAGCTCGCGCAGCTTCTGACCCAGCTTGCAGGATTTCTCCACGTTGGCCACGAACTTCTTGCGGTCCGACGCCGAGCCCATGGCGGAGCCGCCGCCCACGGGAGGCCACACCGGTGCTACGATGGAGCCAATCGCAAGGTTGTGCTTTTTCGCCTTGTCGGCGAGCTTCTTCACCTCGTCGCCGGTGAAGTCGATATTGGTGTGGGGCGCGGCATGGAAGATGTCGATGCCGTCGAATTTCACACCATTGACCTCTGTTTTCACGGTCATATCGATCATGGTGTCGAGATCGATGGCTGGGATCTCCTTCGATCCCCTGCCGACCAGCCCCGGCCACATCGCGTTGTGAAGCTTCGGATAGTTGTTCCCGCCTGCCATGTGCGCGTCCCTGCCCGTTTTGATTTTTTGCCATGTTGGCAGGGATTCCGGTTGCTGTCCATGACTGTTATATTAGTATAACGATCATGACCTTCGATCTCAGCGCCCACGCGCTCGACCGCTCGCGCCCGATGCGCGATCAGATCTATCCATTGGTAAGGAACCTGATTCTGACTGGGCAGATCGGCCCTGGCGAGACGGTGGACGAGAAAGAGATTGCCGCGCAGCTTAAGGTTTCCCGCACGCCGGTGCGCGAGGCGGTGAAGCGGCTCAGCGACGAAAGCCTGGTCGAGGTGATCGCCCAATCCTCGACGCGCGCTGCCCGCATCGACCTCCGGGAAATCAATGAGGCCTATCTGATCCGCCGGGCGCTGGAGCTGGAAAGTGCGGCCCAGGCGGCTGGCCGCATGCAGCCCCGCCATGCGGAACGGCTTGAGGATATTCTGCTGGTCCACAGCCGGATGATCGAACGGCGGAGTTATGCTGAAGCCATCGCCCAGGACGACGCGTTTCACCACTACATTGCTCTGATCAGCGACCTGCCCCGCCTATGGCGCGCAATCGAAATTTCGAAGGCGCAGTTGGACCGTTGCCGCCATATCGCGCTGCCCAAGGCGGGCCAGGGCGAGGCCACGCTTGCCCAACACCGGGCCATCATTCGGGGGCTTAATAGCAAAGACCCCGAGAAAGCGCGCTCCGCCATGGGCAAACACCTGACGGCGGCTTATGCAGCAGCCGTGGAGGTGGTCCGGAGCGGCCTCTCCGGCTGACCTCAACCAAAAGTTTCCTTTACGCCACGTTGCCGAACGGCTTTCGCTGAGATATTTCATGCTGCCCGGTCATAAGAAGAAGTCCAGCGCCCCCCGGGCGCGTCTCCGAGGTGGGCGAGTGTGTATGCGTGAGTAAGGCATATCAACTTACCCTATGGAGATGACTTTAATGTCACTGCAGAACATCATGATCGAACGTGTTGCCCGCGCCCTTGCCGCATCGAGCGGCAGCGCCGACTGGGCGGCCTACACCTCGAGCGCCCGCGCAGCCGTGGCCGCGATGCGCGAGCCGACGACTGATATGCTCGAAGCAGCAACGCCGGGGTTGCTCGATTACGGCTACCTGCCGGAAGAGTGGCGGGCGATGATCGATCACGTGGTCAATGAGCGGATGAATTAGGAAGTGGCTTCGTCCCCCCGCGCGCAACGCGCATGGGGGGAGGGGAAATCTATGGCTTCATTCCATTGATCAGCATGTTCACGTCGATCAGGCGGGGTACGAAGCGGTCGGCGTAACCCATGTTGTCGGCCATCACGTAGGTTTGGTGCGCGGCTTCGGCAAAATGCGAGACGACCGGTAGGCGCTCGGTCATGTTGGTATAATAGCGTAAGTCCTTCCGTGCATTGCGGATCGCGAACTTGGCGGCGCTGTCGTCGTTGTCGAGCGGCACTTTCATCAAGCGGTCGAACATCACGGATGCGGCTCCTCCCGACATGACGATATCGCGGAGCGCCTTCATGTCGATCCCGGCTTTCAACCCTGCCACAATCGCTTCCGCAGCGACCGCTGCATGGGTGAGCGAGAGAAAATTGTTGAGCAGCTTCAACTTATGGCCCGCACCCGTTTCGCCCGCATAGACAATCGTATCGGCGAAACATTCGAGAATCGGTCTGATCTCGTCGAGAATGGGCTTTGGACCACCGATCATCAGGCCCAGCTTTCCGGCTTCAGCTTCCTTGGGCGTGCGGGTCATTGGCGTGTCGACGAAGTGTACCTTTTTCTCCTCGAACAATGCGGCCAAACGAACGGTCGAGTCAGGCTCGGCGGTGGAGCAGTCGGCTACAATCAATCCCGCCTTCGCCCCGCTCAAGAGTCCGGAGGGTCCATTCACAGTTGCTTCCACTTCCGGCGTGCCGGTGACGCAGATGATAACCATATCGGAGGCTGCCGCGATCTCGGCCGGTGACTTCAGTTCCTTGGCGCCCTTGGAGATGAGATCATCGACAGGTGCGCGGTTGTGGTGCGCCATGAGGCTGAGCGGATAGCCCTTGGCGAGGATGTTCTTACCGATGCCGTGGCCCATGAGCCCCACGCCGATCAGTCCAACTTTTTTCATTTCGTCCTCCTATTGCCGCCCTCGATCAGGCGCTGCATGTCTTCGTCTTCGAGGAAGTAGAGCCGATCCTCTTCCTTCCGGGCAAAGCCCAGGTTCATATAGAACTTCTCGGCACCGTTGTTCGACTTATCGACTTCGAGCTTGATGAAGCGGGCACCGCGCTTGCGGGCATCCGCGGCGGCGGCGGCGAGCAGTTTGGCTCCCGTCCCCTGTCCGCGTTCACCCGCATTGATAAAGAGATCGACAACATATAGTCCCTTCTCACCACGCCAAGTCGAGAAAGTCATGAGGGAAAGGCACGCGCCAGCAAGCTCGCCATCGCGCTCGGCCACATCGACGCGAATGAGATCGCCGTTGTGGATGAGGCTGTCCGCCGTAAGCGCTGGAACAGTATTGGTGCCAACGAAATCGGCAAGCGCTTGCACCATGGCGACAACAGCTTCGGCGTCTTGCGGGCGCATGAGGCGAACGTGCAGGCTCATTGAAGGAAGCCTTCGAGGAGTGCCGAGAGATTTCGCGAGAGGCTTGGTGACGGGTAGCCGCCCTCCTGCACGATGACCATGGGTTTTCCGAGACCGGCAATTATCTTGCCGATGCGAGTGAACTCCGGTGTCTCGATGGCAAATCCCTTGAACGGATCGTCAACGGCGATATCGAGGCCTGCAGCAACGACAAGCGTATCCGCGCCGAACGACGTGATGCATTCCAGACCCTGATCGAGCGCGCGGCAGTAAGGCTCGATGGTCGTGCCACGTTCAAGCGGGAGGTTGAGGTTGAAGCCGTCTCCTTTGTCCCTGCCCCTTTCTTCCTGGTAACCCCAGAAGAAGGGATAGAAGCGCTTGGGGTGCGCGTGGATGGACACAGTCAGCACATCGGCGCGATCATAGAAGATGGCCTCGGTGCCGTTACCGTGATGCACATCGATATCGAGGATGGCGACCTTGCGGCCCGCGCGGGTGAGCAGCTCCGCGGCGAGCGCGGAATTGTTGATGTAACAGAAGCCGGCCGCCATATCGGCGGCGGCGTGATGGCCGGGTGGGCGGCAGAGGCTGTAGACGATCTTCTCACCTCCAAGAAGCAGCGAAGCCGCATGGGCAGCGCACGCTGCACTTGCCTTCGCGGACTGCCAGGTCTTGTCCATGACAGGACACGCGCCATCGCCCAAATGGAAACCCGCCTGGCCTACGACGGCTTCGGGATAACCCGCCTCGGGCAAGGTGGCACGTCCGAGGGCGTAGACATTTGGAAGAGGGATATCGCTCGCTCCCGGCACCCTGCCCCAGCGCTCGCGGAGGGTTTCCATGAAGTCGAGATATCTGGCGTGATGGACCGTTTCCAAAGCCTCGCGCGAAATAGGCGGCGGGACCACAACTTTCGAGCCGATGCGCTCAACGCCCTCCAGCAGCATATCGATCCGTTCGGCGCGCTCGGGGCTTGGCTGCGGCGTGCCGGCCACGATGAATTGCGGCGGCTCGTGCAGACGTTGGGTTTGATCAAAGACCGTCAGCACTGGCGTGGCACTCTCGTGTTTGCTCTGCTAGAGGAGGGAAAAAGCGATCATAACCATGTCATCCCTTCCCGCAAGCATCCACTCCACAACCCACCTGCCCAAGGCCCTGTACGGCAAGGGCTCCTATGTGTTCGGCGCCGATGGCAGACGTTACATCGATGGCTCGGGCGGGCCCGCCGTCTATTGCATCGGCCACGGCAACGAAGAGGTGAATGCGGCAATCTCGGATCAGCTCTCGCGCATTGCCCACGGCTATCGCTACAACTTCACCACCGACCCGCTTGAGGAACTGACCGAAATCGTGCGGGCGCGCTGCGGCGGAAGCTTGCAGCATATGGTGTTTGTGACCGGAGGCTCGGAAGCGGTCGAGTCGTGCCTCAAGCTGGCTTTGCAATATCATGCGGCCAGAGGCCAGATGAGCCGCCGCCGCTTTATCTCGCGCGAACGCTCCTGGCATGGAAACACGCTGGGCGCGCTTTCGGTATCGGGGTTCTTGGAACGGCAAAGGGCTTTCGAAGGGGCGCTGGTGCCGCCCATCCGGATTTCGCCAACCAATGCCTACCGTCCCCCAGCAGGCGTGAGTGCCGCCGATGTTGCGGAAGCCTGCGCGCAGGAACTAGAACAGGCGATTCTCAAAGAAGGTGCGGAGAAGATCGCAGCCTTTATCTTCGAGCCAGTTGTCGGCGCGGCGGGCGGCTGTGTGCCCGCTCCTCCGGGATATGCGAAGCGCGTGCGCGAGATTTGCTCCAGGTTTGGCGTGCTGCTGATCGCCGACGAAGTGATGTGCGGGGCGGGCCGCTGCGGCACATGGCGCGCGCTTGAAACCGACGGCGTCGAGCCCGACATCATGAGCGTGGCGAAGGGGCTTGCAGGCGGATACCTGCCGCTCGGAGCGGCTGTCTATTCGAGTGCGGTCAACGAGGCGATCATGTCCGTACACGGAGCGCCGATGACCGGGCATACGTTCACCGGACACACGGCCTGTTGTGCGGCAGGTGTTGCGGTCCAAAAGATTGTAGCGCGCGAGAAGCTGGTCGAGCGTGTTGCAGTCAACGCCGAAAAACTGAAGGCGATGATCGCCGATGCGCTCGCCGGTATCGAGGCAGTTGGCGATGTTCGCGGGCGCGGATACTTCATCGCCGCCGAATTGGTGGAGAACCGCGAGACCAAGAAACCCTTCGATGCGAGCCTCAAGCTGTTCATGCACATCCGCCAGCAAGCACTTGAAAACGGACTCATTTGTTATCCCGTCGGCGGCAATGCCGACGGCGTCAATGGGGACTGCGTGATCATCGCACCGCCGTACAATGCGAGCGATGCGGAGCTCGACGAGATCGTCGACAAGATGGGGAAATCGGTGAAGCAAGTGCTTAGCGCCAAGGGACTTATGTGAACGGCGTCCACTGCACCTGATCGATGCGGGTGGCGCCGCTCGCCAGCATCACAAGCCGGTCGAAACCCAACGCAACGCCGGAAGCGGGCGGCATGTAAGCAAGGGCCGCGAGCAAGTCTTCGTCGATCGGATAGGTTTCGCCATAGACGCGGCGTTTGACTTCCATCTCGGCTTCGAAGCGGCGGCGCTGCTCTTGAGGATCGGTCAATTCGCCGAAGCCGTTCGCCAGCTCGACGCCGCAGGCATAGAGTTCGAAGCGCTCCGAGACGCGCGGGTCATTGATGCAGGTTCTCGCCAATGCAGCTTCCACGGCGGGATACTCGAACAGCACGGTGAGCCGTTCATTGCCGAGATTGGGTTCCACCTCTTCCACGAGTATGCGGCTGAAGATGTCGGACCAGGTATCGTCATCGGCGACCTGGACCGGCGATTGCGCGGCCAGTGCATCGCGATTCGCGGAGCCATCGCGCCCTAGCGTTGCAAGGAGATCGACTCCGCCGAATTCCTGGAATGCTTCGGCGACGGTCACATGGCGGGCTTCGGCAAATGGATTCACACCCCTTCCCCGCCAATGGAACATCTCCATGCCGGCGGTTTCCGCCGCAAGCCGCACGAGAGCGACTGTGTCTTCGATGATCTGTTCGTAAGACTCCTCGGCGCGATACCATTCGAGCATGCTGAAGACCGGCGTGTGGGTCAGCGTGCGTTCGCGGTTCCGGTAGACGTGGCCGAGATTGAAGATGCGCTTTTCGCCCGCCGCCAGCAATTTCTTACAGGCGAATTCGGGAGACGTATGGAGATAGCGGGTTTCGCGGGCAGCGTCGGGATGAATAACTTCGGTTGCGAAAGCATGAAGGTGAGCCTCGTTTCCGGGCGAGACCTGAATTGCGCCGCAATCGACTTCGATGAAGCCCTGCGCGCCGAACCATTGCCGGAACGCCGTGACGATGCCGTTCCGTTGCAAAAGGAAGGGCCGCCTGTCGCGGTGCACCGAGGCCGAATACCAGGGCGGCTGGGTTAACGTCACGATCCCACTCCTGGGGGTTGGCTTATCGAAGGGGCGCTGCTATTAGGCCCGCAACTCATCCCAAGCAAGTTTGAAAGAAGAGAACACACGTGGTCAAGGTCATTGCAAGCGGCGTGCGCAAAGGCAACGTCATCGAACATGAGGACGGCAAGCTTTATGTCGTGCTGAAGGCGGAGAGCATGCACCCCGGCAAGGGTACGCCTACCACCAACATCGACATGCGTCGCATCTCCGACGGCGTCAAGACCAACGTGCGCTACAAGACCACAGATCAGGTGGAACGCGCCTTCGTCGAAACGATCACGCACAGCTATCTCTACCAGGATGGCGAGATGTATGTGTTCATGAATCCGGAAAGCTTCGAGCAGATCAGCCTCACCAGCGACATGCTGGGCGATCTCGCGCCCTATCTGCAGGAAGGCATGGAATGTCAGATCGCGCTGTTCAATGGCGCTCCGATCTCGATCGAACTGCCGCAACGGGTGACGCTGGAAATCGTCGACACCGAGCCGGCGATCAAGAACCAGACGGCGTCATCGTCCTTCAAACGCGCCGTGCTTTCCAACGGCGTCCGCACCATGGTCCCGCCGCATGTGGTCTCCGGCACGCGGATCGTGGTGGCGACGGAAGACGGCTCCTATGTCGAGCGGGCGAAAGATTAAGGAAAATCTCGCGTGGGGCGCAGGAATCCGTCGAAACGTTTCGGCGGCGTGCGCTGGTTCGATTACCTTGCAAAGAGCGCTGCGATTTCGACGTGCGCCGTCCATTTGAACTGATCGATGGCGGTGAGCTTCACGAGTCTGAAACCGCCGTCCACGAGAATGCGCGCATCGCGGGCGAAGGTCTGCGGGTCGCAGGATATTGCGATCACCGCTTTGAGATGTGACTTCGCAAGCTGGCGCGATTGCGCTTCGGCCCCGGCGCGGGGCGGGTCGAACACCACGGCATCGAAAGGTTTGAGTTCGGCTGCCGTCAGCGGCTCTTTGAACAAGTTTCGGTTTTGCACGGATATGGGTTTGAGGCTTTGCGCGTTTCGCGCTGCCGCCGCGAGCGCTTCGAGAGCCAACTTGTCGCTATCGAACGCCGATACGCGCGCTTGCTTCGCAAGCCGGAGCGCGAATGGACCGACGCCGCAAAACAAGTCCGCGATGTGCGAAGCCTTGCCGGTGTTCGAGGTTACGAACTCTGAAAGCGCTACTTCACCAGTTGCCGTCGCCTGAAGAAATCCGCCGGGCGGAATCGGTATCGCCGTACCCGCCGCGTCGACAAGGGGTTGACCTTCCTTCAAGACCACTTCGCCATTGAGTGTCAGTCTGAGAATGGAATGCTTTGCAGCAACTGCCGTCAAGGGCTGTAACCGCGCTGATCCTGTCGTGGCCTTGATGGCGACATCGATGCCGTTGTTCGCAGCGGTGACCGCGACATCGCAGTCGCCGAGCACTCCTGCGATGGCGCGGGCCATCTCCGGGGCTTTGGCGAGCGCCGGCACAAGTGCGGGGCATTGATCGATATCGTGCACGTCGTGGCTGCGCGGCTTCATGAAGCCGGCCGTCACCCGCCCGGTCTTGCGGCGGCCATGGAACACGGCGCGCCGCCTTCCCGATCCGTGCGCGTCGATGAAAGTCAAAGCAGGATGTTCAAGGCCTTCCTTCTTCAATGCCTCTTCGATAAGCGCGAGCTTCCAGGCGCGATAGTGTTCATCCGCCCAATGCTGGAACTGGCAGCCGCCGCACTGACCATGGTGTTTGCAGAACGGCGCAATGCGATGAGGTGAAGGAAGAAGGAGGTTTTGAAGGGTAGCACGGCCTTCAGTGACGACTGCTTCAACCGTTTCTCCCGGAAGAGCGAAGGGCACAAACACGGTTGCGCCTTCAAGTTCGGCAATTCCCTCGCCGCGGCGGCCCATGGCGCGCACTTTAAGCGTTGCAAGCGTCACGAGAGATCCGAAGGTGTGACGATGACGATGCCGTATCCGCTCTCGAGACCAAGACACACAGAACCATTCGCGACATTCGAGAGCGTGAGGCTCGATCCCAATGCCACGTCTCTCGATGAAAGGGGCCATTTGACTCCGGAAAGGGTGAGGCCCGCCAGTGGAGAAAACGGCACGATGCTGAAGCGGCTTCCGGAAGGCAGATCGAACATTCGCTCGCCTGGCAGCAGTGGATAGGCTTCCTCTTCACCACTGGTGGCAAACGCCGTGCAATCTTTCTGGGCCAAGGCCAAGATCATGCCGAGATGAGCGGCGGCGTGATCCGCCTGCCCGCCGAGGCCGCCAAGCAGGATGATTTCGGTTGCCCCCCGTTCCAAGGCGCGTTCGACGGCAAGTTCGCCGTCGGTCGCATCCTTCTCGGCGGGGAACGGCTCGCGGTCAACTTCGCGATAGTTGATTATCAATTCGGAGCCAGCGGAGTCGAAATCGCCGACCCAGAGCTCCGGTTTGATCCCGAGTGTTGGTGCATGCATCATGCCACTGTCGGCGGCGATGAAGCGCGCGCCCGCGATCTGGCGGAAGAGGCGCGGATTGGGGCTGAGATTGCCCCCCAATAGTATGGCGAAACGTGACATCGCCCGCTCTTACCAGATAGCGCTTGCTCCCGCATCAACGCTCGCCCTATGATGCATTTGCTCTCAACGGGGTGCCGCTCTTCGCGGCTGAGACGGGCTTCCGCCCAACCCGCTGAACCTGATCCGGATCATGCCGGCGGAGGGATTGCGAGCCAGCCCCGAGGGGCGCTCACCTTCTGGCCAACGGCAATGGAGGTGAAATGAAGGCCTTTCTATCGATTGTGGCGCTTTCGATGTTCGCGTTTGCCGCGCCTGTTGCAGCGAAACAGACGCTCACCATCTATACCTATGACAGCTTTGTCACCGAATGGGGACCTGGCGGCAAGATCAAGCAGGCGTTCGAAACCACGTGCGATTGCGCAATCGAATGGGTGGCGCCCGGCGATGGGGTGGCGCTGCTGAACCGGCTCAAGCTCGAAGGCAGCGGCACGCAGGCGGATCTGGTGCTG
>JBJXGL010000029.1:0-28807 GCA_046160365.1 Aestuariivirga sp.
TTGCCGTCGTCGTATTCGCCGGTGCGCACATAGACCTTGTGGCCGCCCACGATCGCCTTCTGGGTGTAACCCTTGCGGCGCTGCGGCAGGCGTTCGCGCTCGCGGGTGCGCTCGATCACACGCTCCACGATCCGCTCGACCACGGTTTCGACACGCGAGGCAGCGGGTTTCGCCACCAGTGCGTCGACCGCATCGACCTCGTCATCCGTCTCGTCGGCGATGAGTTGCGCCGAGAGCGGCTGCGAGAGCTTCGAGCCATCGCGATAGAGCGCGTTGGCCTTGAGCGCCAGCTTCCACGACAGCATGTAAGCGGCGTTGCATTCCTCGACGGTCGCCTCGTTCGGCATGTTGATGGTCTTGGAGATCGCCCCCGAGATGAATGGCTGGCTCGCCGCCATCATGCGAATGTGGCTCTCGACCGAAAGAAAACGCTTGCCGATCTTGCCGCACGGGTTGGCGCAGTCGAACACCGGCAGATGTTCGTTTTTGAGGCCGGGCGCACCCTCGAGCGTCATCGCGCCACAGACATGAATGTTGGCGCGTTCCACATCCGCCTTCGAGAAGCCAAGTCCTGTCAGCAGGTCGAAACCGAAATCGTTCAACTGCTCGTCGGTGAACTTGAGCACCGACTTGCAGAAGTCCTCGCCCAGCGTCCACTTGTTGAACACGAACTTGATGTCGAAAGCCGAGGCAAGTCCTGCTTCGATCTTCTCGATCTGCGCATCGCCAAAGCCCTTCTTGCGAAGCTGCTCATGGGAGACCGCCGGGCAATCGCGGAGCGTGCCGAAGCCCACCGCATAGTTGATGATCTTCTCGATCTGCTCGGCCTCGTAACCCAGCGTGCGGAGCGCATCCGGCACCGCGCGGTTGATGATCTTGAAGGAGCCGCCACCCGCGAGCTTCTTGAATTTCACCAGCGCGAAGTCGGGCTCGATGCCGGTGGTGTCGCAATCCATGACAAGGCCAATCGTGCCGGTGGGTGCGACGACCGTCGATTGCGCGTTACGATAGCCATGCGCTTCGCCGAGTTCGACGGCGAGATCCCAGGCCTTGCGCGCCGCCGCGATCAGGTCCTTGTCGGTGCATTCCGACTCGTCGAGCGGCACCGGCAGCGTCGAGAGCTTCTCGTATCCAACCGCCGCGCCATAGGCTGCGCGCCTGTGATTGCGCATTACCCGCAGCATCGCATCGCGGTTCTTGGCGAAGCCGGGGAAGGGGCCATGCTCCTTCGCCATTTCGGCGGAGGTTGCATAGGAAATGCCGGTCATGATCGCCGAAAGAGCGCCCGCAATGGCGCGGCCCTCGTGGCTGTCATAGGGAATGCCAGCGGTCATCAGGAGTCCGCCGATATTGGCGAAGCCTAGACCCAGCGTGCGGTATTCATAGGAGAGCCTTGCAATCTCCTTTGACGGGAACTGCGCCATCAGCACGGAGATTTCGAGCACGACAGTCCACAGCCGCGTCGCATGCTCGTAAGCCGCGATGTCGAACTTGCCCGTCTCGGCATTGCGGAACTGAAGCAAGTTCAGCGATGCGAGATTGCAGGCCGTATCGTCGAGGAACATGTATTCCGAGCACGGATTGGAGGCGCGGATGCGGCCCGACTCGGGGCAGGTGTGCCAGTCATTGATGGTGGTGTCGAACTGGATGCCCGGATCGGCGGAAGCCCATGCAGCATGGCCGATCTTGTCCCACAGCTCGGCAGCCTTGACGGTCTTGATCGTCTTGCCCGAGAGCCTGGCGACAAGGTTCCAGTCCTTGCCTTCTTCGACAGCGGCGAGGAAGTCGTCGGTCACGCGCACTGAATTGTTGGAGTTCTGCCCCGACACCGTGCGATAGGCTTCGCCATCCCAGTCGGTGTCATAAGTGTCGAACTCGATTTCAGTATAGCCCTGGCGTGCGAACTGGATAACGCGCTTGATGTAGTTGTCGGAGGCGAGCGCTTTCCGCGCATCCTTCACCGCGCGCTTCAGCGCCGGATTCTTTTCGATCTCGTAGCAATCGCCGTTTGGCCCGGTGCAATTGACGCAGGCCTTCATGACGGCGGTCAGATGCTTCTTGACCGTCCTGGAGCCGGTAACGAGGGCTGCAACCTTCTGCTCCTCCTTCACTTTCCAGTCGATGTACTCCTCGACATCGGGATGATCGATATCGACCACCACCATCTTGGCCGCGCGGCGCGTGGTGCCGCCGGACTTGATGGCTCCCGCCGCGCGATCACCGATTTTCAGGAAGCTCATGAGCCCGGAGGACTTGCCGCCGCCCGAAAGTTTCTCGTTTTCGCCACGGAGGAACGAGAAGTTGGAGCCGGTGCCCGAGCCGTATTTAAAGAGACGGGCTTCCCGCACCCACAGGTCCATGATGCCGCCCTCGGTCACGAGGTCATCGGCGATCGACTGGATGAAGCAGGCATGCGGCTGCGGATGCTCGTAAGCCGACTTCGACTTGGTCAGCTTTCCGGTTTCGTGATCCACATAATAATGTCCCTGGCCCGGGCCATCGATGCCATAGGCCCAGTGCAGCCCAGTGTTGAACCACTGCGGCGAATTCGGCGCGCATTTCTGCGTCGCTAGCATGTAGCAAAGCTCGTCATAGAAGGCGCGGGCGTCCTCCTCGGTCGAGAAATAGTTGCCCTTCCAGCCCCAATAGGTCCAAGTGCCGGCAAGGCGATTGAAAACCTGCTTGGCCGAGCGCTCGCCCGTCACGCGCTCCTTGGCCGGAACATCGGCAAGCGCCTGTTCATCCGCAACCGAACGCCAAAGCCACGAAGGGACCGTCTCTTCTTCCACGCGCTTCAGGGCCTTCGGCAAACCAGCCTTGCGGAAATACTTCTGCGCCAGAATATCGGTCGCCACCTGGCTCCAGGAACTCGGCACCTCGATGTCGTCCAATCGGAACACGGTGGATCCATCGGGGTTCTTGATCTCGCTCACCGCCATCCGGAAATCGATGTCGGAGTAAGCGTCCTGGCCTGCTTTGGTGTAACGGCGCTCGATGCGCATGGTGATCCCTCGTTCAGTCTTTTGTTTCGTTACCGCGGCGCGCAAAAAGCTGCCGCGGGGCCCTGCTTCACCCACGTTTGACGCAATTCTCCCGTCCCGAGAGGCGCTGCCGCCCAGGTTCGCCGGCCTTTGATAATGGGTCTTTCAGTTTTTATGAGGCCCTGGTCCCGCCCAGTGCCTCGCCCCCAGCCTTGCGATGAAAGGTATTACAGACAGACGCCGTCGTCAATGATTAGTGTGTTAACGAAAGCTTACCACAACATATGGTGTCCACAGCTTGACAACGCTTGTGGACAATCGGCAATTGATCCGATTCTATGACGAAGCTCAAGCCTTTCGGGGACTTAGAAAACAGGGCGTCATCAGGCTGTCACCGACTCGCTGCCGGGGTTTAGGCAGTCAAGATCAAGCGGTCGTTTCGGAAGAATATTTTTGTGTGCTGCCTTGTGGATGGCAAACATCACAAAGAGGTATTGAGGAGGATTTTTCAACCTCTGATTGCATCGCTCGATGACCGCATAGACCGAATCTTGCTGTTGGCGGACGCTGATGCCAGACACTCCGTTTCCTAGCCATAAACTCCTTGGCCGGCGCCTTACGAGATAAATTCGCGCGGCGATATTGCAAAGTCTTCGTTAACGCGCCCATGGTGAAATTCGACGCGAGGACACGGCACACTGTGGCCGCAATCGGTATCTAACGGGCGCAAGCGACGGCGGCGGCAGGTGTGATGGAGTACATCCAACCCTATCTCGACTATTTTTCCCAGAACCCGGAATGGGCGATTGCCGTCATCTTTCTGATCGCGTTCGGCGAAGCACTGCTCATTATCGGCCTCTTCGTACCGTCCACCGCCGTGTTGGTGGGTGCTGGCATGCTGGTCGGCACAGGCCACCTCGAATTCTGGCCCGTCTTTCTGGCAACAACGGTCGGCGCCATCCTGGGCGATCAGATATCCTATTGGGCGGGCCGCTTGTTTGGCGAGCGGCTCAAGACCATGTGGCCGCTGAACCGCTATCCCAATCTCGTGGCGCGCGGCGAGGATTTCGTGCGCCAGCATGGCGGCAAGAGCATCGCCATCGGACGTTTCGTGCCGGGCGTGAAAGCCGTGGTGCCGGGCATCGTCGGCATGCTCGGCATGAGCCAGCTTTACTTCGTGGTCGTGAACTTCACATCCGGAATCGTCTGGGGCGCGGCTCACATTTTTCCCGGCATGCTGCTCGGCCAGAGCATAATGCTCGCGGGCGAACTCAGCGGCCGCCTGGTCGTGGTCCTGCTTATCCTCCTGGCGATCCTGGCTATTGCAGGCTGGCTTATCCGCCTCGCTGCGGCGGGCATCTCGCCACATCTCGACCAGGTGCTGCATCGCCTCTCGCAATGGGCTTCCTCCAAGAACAGCCGCTCCATGCGCCGCCTGGGGAGGGCGCTCTCGCCGCAAAACCCGCGTTCGCTCCTGATTGTTCTCTTCGCCGCCATATTGGTCGCCGCTTTGGTTGCCCTGGTCGATCTCTTCGCGCGCGAAGCAGGCCGCGACACGATTTCGAATATGGATATCTCCGTCTTCCGCGTGTTGCAGGAAATCCGCAACGCTCCGGCGGACGAACTGATGATCACCACCACCATGCTGGGCGATGGCCTCGTGCTCACCGCCATGTTTTCGGTGATGGTGGGCTGGCTCCTCTGGCGAAAAGCCTGGCGCGCAGCCTTCGCCGCCATCATCGTGTTCGTATCGGGAAAGCTGTTCGTACTCTTGATCAAGTTCGGTCTGCAGCGGCAGCGGCCATTCGAACTTGAAGGCATCAACGAACTCTTCAGCTTCCCCTCAAGCCACGCCACCATGTCGGCCATCGCCTTCGGTGTGCTTGCCGTCCTCGCCAGCCACGCCATGAGCCGGTGGGGCAGGGCGGTTGTTTACGCGATCTGCGGCATGATCGTCACCGCCATTGCCTTCTCGCGGCTCTATCTCGGGGCTCACTGGCTTTCGGACGTTATCGGCGGCCTGTTCTTCGCAACAGTGCTTGTCGCGGCATTTGGAATCGTCATCGAAGCGATTCCGCCGCGGCGCATCCGCCCGCTGGGACTTCTCGGCGCAACCTTCATCGCCTTCATGGCCGCGGGTGCTGCTCACATCGACTTCAACTATGGCAAGGCCGAGCAACTATACGCCGCGCGTTCGGCGACGCGCGATATCGCACTCGAGCAGTGGCAGTCTGGCGATTGGAAGAAGCTTCCGCCGCGCCGCATCGATCTCGCTGGAAGGCCGGAGGAGCACTTCGCGGCGCAATGGCTTGGCGGGCTCGATGAGTTGAAGCAGGTGTTGTCCACGGCAGGATGGGTCGAGTCGCCCGGCTGGAAGTGGCGCGACAGCATCAACTATCTCAATCCCGGCGCGCCGCTGGACGAACTCCGGCCCCGGCCCGCCCTGCATGAGGGCCTCAAGGCTAAACTCACCATGGTGCGCCCGGTGCCCGACCGCCCGGACCAGCGCCTGGTGCTCAGAACCTATTGGACCGGGCTTCAGGTCAGTGACGGCAGCGATGCGATGCCGCTTTATCTCTTGAGTGTCACGCGCGAGGGATTGCGCCGCCGCTTCCATCTTTACTCGGTCCCTGCCGCGATTCCAGCACCTGAGGACGATGAGGCTCAATTCCGCGGCGTGCTGGCCGCTGCAAAGCAGGTCCGGATTGTGGCGAACGGCGCTGCGGAGCCAACAAGTCCTGCGCTCCTGATGGCCATTCCCTGACGCGGATTGACGGTGGACGAAGCAGGTCCGATCCGTCATATTCCGCGCCGAAAACGAACCTTTTGCCGGAGCAGGGCATGGAATTTCTGAAGCAGTTTTTCACTTGGTGGAACGGCCAGACCATCGGCACCCGCTTCTTCACTTGGCGCAAGGGCGAGCATGTGGGAACCGACGAGTCCGGTAACCGTTACTATCGCGCCAAGTCGGCGATTCCCGACTCGATCCCGGAGCGCCGCTGGGTGATCTACAACGGATATGCGGAAGCCTCCGCGATCCCGCCGGGATGGCATGGCTGGATTCACCATCGCGTCGATGAGTTTCCGGCAGGTGCTGTGAGCGCTCGCGAGTGGGAGAAGCCGCATCAGCCGAACCTAACCGGCACGCCGCGGGCATATCGTCCCGCAGGCAGCATCCTGGCAGGATCGAAGACCGCCTCAGCTCCGGACTATCAGCCTTGGCGGCCCGAATAGCGCGATGAACACCTCGACTGTCGAAACCCTGATTGGCGGCGCCGTAATTCTCGTTGCGGCGGTATTCTTCGGCTACGCCTACAATGCCTCGGGCGCAGGCGACCGGCCTGGCGGCTATTCGCTCACCGCCGAATTCGACAATGTGGAAGGCGTGAATGTCGGCACCGATGTGCGCATGGCCGGCATCAAAATTGGAACCGTGACCGCGCAGGCGCTCAACACCGAAAACTTCCAGGCGGTGGTGACAATGAGCATCGATCCCTTCGTCAAGCTAAAGGAAGATACGACGGCCAAGGTGACTGCCGAAGGTTTGCTGGGCGCCAAGTTCATTGCGCTCGATGCGGGGGGCTCCGACACAATCCTCGCCGATGGCGGCGTGATCACCTCGACGCAAGGCGCGGTCGATATCTGGTCACTCATTAGCCAGGCCATGTTCGAGCGGACGGGCGCCAAGGATCCATCGCAGCCCGCACCCGAGCCGCAGGCGCAATAGCTTATGAGGTGCCGGTCTTTGAAGAAGGGCTGCGGAGTGGCGGTAGCTGCAGCCTTCATAGCCACTTCTCATTCCGCCATCGCCGCCGAACGCATCGCCAATCCCTTCGCTGTCTTCGCGGGCCTCGACAAGATAACCGGCGTCACCACCACATTCGAAAGCAAGGTTGGCGAGGAACGGAAGTTCGGCGGCTTGATCGTCAAGGCCGATGCCTGCTTCACCCGGCCCCCGACCGAGGAGCCGAAGACCGCGTCGTTCGTGGAGATCGACGAACTCGAGGCCGGCAATACTAGAAAACGCGTGTTCTCCGGCTGGATGTTCGCCGAAAGCCCCGGCCTCAATGCGCTCGAACATCCGGTCTACGACGTCTGGCTGACCGGCTGCCGCGATCCCAACGCGCCCCCGCCAGTCGTCGAAACGCCGCCCGACTTCAATACGCTTCAGGACGAAACCACCGAGGAAGAAGAACCGCTCGACTGATGCCGCTCTCAACCCTGAGCGTTAACAGGCGTATGGGGGAGAGAATTAAACCGTACGCTGATTATTTCTTTACTCTCTCCCTCAACCGTCATCCCAGTCCACTAAACAGATTTACAAGAAAACAGACACTGCTGTGCTGCCTTCTTGCAAATCATCATGCCTTCGGTGTCGAGTCGGAAAATCAGATCAACAAGCCGTGGATAAACCCCAGCCGCAGGTCTAGGCGTGCGGCTGCGGGCTCATCAGGCGGCGGCCTATATCCATCATTGAGGAGGCGAGGTTCTCCATATCCTCGCGACGTCCGTTTTCGCGCTCGGAACGCCACTGTAAAACAAGTTGCTCCATCATCTCGCTTGAAATCCGCCGTTCCTCATCCCAGCGCTGGTCTTCTCTTGAAATGTGGCCAGCGAGCGAGCTTGACATATTGCGCAGTTCATTATGTGTTGCAGTCTCAAATTCTTCAGCGCGTCGCGACAATTCGTCGAACAGCCGCCTCGAGTTATGCTCAAGTGAATGGAGCATTTCGTCCATGAAGCTTTTCTGCTGTTCCCGCATCGCCTGCAGTTCATCTGCAACCTGCTGCCGCAGCATTCTGATTTCCTCGTCATGGCTCTCGATATTGAAGGTCATGACGGTGGCTTTGTCGGCGGCTTCAGTTAGATGCCGGTCAACCTTTTCAAGACGTCGCTCTGTAGCGTTTCTGTGATCTTCAATGACGTTGAGAATCTCCATGTACCGCGTCTCCGCCATCTGGGCGCTGGGCGTCACAATGAAGTCCCGCAACTGGTTCATCAACTGCGCACTGGCGCTGGCGTTTGGATCCGTGTCTGATATGTAGCTGGCAGGTTCTCCAGAACCACTGGCTTTCTTGTCGACAATTGTGAGGAAGTTTTTGATCTTGGACATAGCAGTGTTTACTCCTTGTACTGGCGTCTCAAAAACACGCGCTCATCTCAGGTGATCGTGTTACCCGCTGTGTAGACTTTGCCACCGGCTACTCCGCTTCCGACCCACCAAAACAAATCCTGACCCGATGGTTGAAAACGGCGTTCTCGGCGTTGTGGTTAAGAATTTACATTAAGGTTCGCTTAACGATAAGCGATAGTTCAACCTATGGTTAAACTCCGTTGTGGAACTGCCAATTGTTGAGTCATTTGAATCGCTTGCGCATGCGGGACTTGCGGTCACAAGAACGCACCGCAAGTGCATTCAGTCACCACCTTGCGTGCGTCGCTGATCTGCGTGCTAAGCTGCGGCCGCGAGGGACAGCACCAACTCCGGATCGCCGTCTCCATGGAAGCATTTGAAGTCGGCATTGGCTTCGAGTGCCGATTTCAGCATCTGATGATAGTCATGCTTCTTGACCGAGACCGCGCCGAGCGTCGCCAGGTGCGGATTGACGAATTGGGCGTCGAGCAGGCGGAAGCCTCCCGCATTGAGACGGGCGACGAGATGGACGAGGGCTACTTTGCTGGCGTCGGTCGCTCGCGAGAACATGCTTTCGCCGAAGAAGGCTGCTCCGAGCTTCACGCCGTAGAGGCCGCCCACGAGATTACCATCCCGCCAGCATTCGACCGAGTGGCATGATCCGAGCTTGAAGAGCTGGCTGTAGAGCGCGCGGATGCGGCGGTTGATCCAAGTCGACTTTCGTGTCTCGGTGCTCTCGGCGCAGAGAGCGATCACGCGCTCGAAATCGCTGTCGACGCGCACCTCGAAGTCCCGCCGCTTCACTGCCTTGCGCAGAGAACGCGACACATGCAGCCCATCGAGCGGAATGACGCCGCGCTCGTCCGGTTCGATCCAGTAGAGCGCATTGTCGTCCGCGCTTTCCGCCATCGGGAAAATGCCCGCCGCATAGGCCTTGAGCAGGATTTGCGGCGTGATCGACGTCATCAGGCACTCCGGGCGAGGAAATGTTCGAGCCAGTGAATGTCGTATTGCCCGTCGATGATGTCGGGCTCGGCGAGAAGCTGCTGGAACAGCGGAATGGTGGTCTCGATGCCTTCGACGACGAACTCGCCCAAAGCGCGCCTCAGCCGCATCATGCATTCGGTGCGGGTTTTGCCCGAGACAATGAGTTTGCCGATCAAGCTGTCGTAGTATGGCGGGATGCGATAGCCGGAGTAGAGTGCCGAATCGACGCGCACCCCAAGCCCGCCCGGAAAATGCACGGCATCGACGCGGCCGGGACTAGGCGCAAAGGTCGTCGGGTTCTCGGCATTGATGCGGCATTCGATGGCGTGGCCGGAAAACGTGATGCTCTCTTGGGTGAACTGCAAGTCCGAGCCCGTTGCGACGCGGATTTGCTCCTGCACGAGATCAAGGCCGGTGATCGATTCCGTCACCGGATGCTCGACCTGCAACCGCGTGTTCATTTCGATGAAATAGAACTCGCCATTCTCGTAGAGAAACTCGACCGTGCCCACGCCCTCGTAGCTGAGTTCCGCCATGGCCTTGGCCACGCGGCCACCGATCATGCTGCGCTGTTGGGCATTGAGTGCAGGCGACAGGGCTTCTTCCCACACCTTCTGATGGCGGCGCTGCAGCGAGCAGTCGCGCTCGCCCAGATGCACGGCATTGCCCTTGCCATCGCCCAGCACCTGAATCTCGATGTGGCGCGGCTTCTCGAGATATTTCTCGACATAGACATCGCCGTTGCCGAAGGCGGCCTTGGCTTCCGATTGCGCCGTGTTGACGGCGGTTTCGAGTTCGCTTTCGCTGCGCGCCACTTTCATGCCGCGCCCGCCGCCGCCGGCCGTCGCCTTGATAATGACGGGATAACCGATGTCACTCGCGACCTTGCGCGCATCGTCGACGGTGGCGACACCGCCTTCCGATCCGGGCACCACCGGAATGCCCAGCGCCTTGGCGGTGCGTTTAGCTTCGATCTTGTCGCCCATGATGCGGATGTGTTCCGCCGATGGACCGATGAACTTGATTCCATGCTCGGCGAGAATGCCGGCGAAGCGGGCGTTTTCGGAAAGGAATCCATATCCCGGATGCACTGCTTCAGCGCCGGTGATCTCGCAGGCCGCGACGATCGAAGGGATATTGAGATAACTGTCGCGCGCCGGCGGCGGCCCGATGCAGACACTTTCGTCCGCGAGCCTGACATGCATCGCTTCCGCATCGGCGGTCGAATGCACGGCGACCGTCTGGATGCCAAGTTCGCGGCAGGCGCGCAGCACGCGAAGGGCAATTTCGCCGCGGTTGGCGATGAGAATCTTCTCGAACATCCTTTACTCGATCACCACGAGCGCCTCGCCGAATTCGACCGGCTGCCCGTTCTCGACCAGAATTTGGGTGATCTTGCCGCTTGCCGGAGACGGAATCTGGTTCATCGTTTTCATCGCTTCGATGATGAGCAGTGTCTGGCCCTGCTTCACTTCGGAGCCCACCTGAATGAAAGGCGGCGTTCCCGGAGCCGAGGAGAGATAAATGGTGCCGACCATGGGAGATTTCACCGCTCCCGGATGATCGCCAGCCGGAGCGGTGGCGGCTGCCACAGTGACGGTCGTTACCGGAGCCGCATGGTGAATGGGTGAAGCGGGGACATGAACGGTCGTGGCGGTCATGGCCCGGCTGACGCGAAAGCGGGTACCTTTGCGATCAAGTTCGATCTCGGAGAGGCCGGTCTCGCCCAGGATATTCGCAAGGCTCCGGATCAGGTCCAGTTCAGGATCGCTCTTCCGGGTTGGGGCAGACTTCTTGCCGGCCATTCGTCAGACCTTTCTCGCAGATTGCAGATGTGCCGCCAGGGCTTCCAGCGCCAGTTCGTATCCAAGCCCGCCCATGCCGCAGATCACCCCCTCGGCCACGGGCGAGACATAAGATTGATGGCGGAACGGCTCGCGCTTGTAAATATTGGAGAGATGGACTTCCACCGTTGGAAGCGCCACCGCCTTGAGCGCATCGTGTATCGCTATGGACGTATGGGTGTAGCCGCCTGCATTGATCAGGATTGCCGCGGCCCGGTCCCTGGCCTCATGAATCCAGTCGATCATTTGCCCTTCGCTGTTGGACTGCCTGAAATCGCAGGTGAGCCCCAGCCCCTTGCCCCGCTTGTGGCAACGCTCCGCCAGCGAAGCAATGGTCTCGGTCCCATAAACCGAAGTCTCCCGTGAACCCAACAGGTTCAGGTTCGGTCCGTTCAAAACGTAGATTGTGTTCATGTCCCCCGATTCCTCCCCGGGGACTGTTATATGAGGGGCAGGTGGAATAGCCAATGCTTAGCACATTTCTCCCACGTGTTTTGCACGAGGGAGAAAAATCACTCAGCAAAGCTTACACCCACCTCCGGCGCGGACTTCCTGGATGGCGGCCAGCAGGCCTTCTTGCGGCAGATAGCCCGGAACCACCGTCTGATCGATGATGAAGGCGGGCGTGCCGTTAATGGCGAGAGATTGGGCGAGTGCCTGATTATCCGAGATCAAAGCTGCGATTGCCGGGTCCGCCATGTCGGCCTTGAGTTTTGCCATGTCGAGACCGTTCGCGGCGGCGAGTTCGTCGACAATGGCGGCATTGACCTTGCCCTCATGGCTGAGCATCGCAATATGCAGCTCCCAGTACTTCCCTTGCTTCTTGGCGGCCAACGCCGCGCGCGCGGCATAGTCCGAGTCTTCGCCGAAAATCGGGAACTCGACCAGGACGAAGCGCAGATTCTTGTCGGCCTCAATCAGCTTCACGACTTCCGGAAGGCCCTTTTTGCACCAGCCGCAATTGTAGTCGAAGAACTCGACCATGGTGACATCGCCCTTGGGGTTGCCGGCGACGAAGTGAGCATCGCTTCGGAACACCTTGTCGGCATTGGCGGTGAGCGCTTCCTTGCGCACCGCATCTTCCGCCAGCTTCTCTTTCTGTTCGAGCGCCGCGCCTAGCTCGCGAAGGAGTTCTGGGTTCTCGAGCAAATACTGGCGTACGACCTCGCCGATTTCCTTTCTCTGCGCGTCGTTGAACTCGGCGGCATAAGCGGCACTCGCTGCGGCGAGCGAGAAGGCAATCACGGCGGGTCTCAGGATGGATTTGAGCATTTGGGGTCTCCTTGCGCCGTTTTGCGCTTCGAGGGCCAAGCTGGCAAGCCTCACTTGCGCTCGGCGATGGTCAAAATATCGTTAGCCCGGAGCCATTCGGGGCTGCCCTGCTTGAAGCGCGACTGGGCAATCTTGGCCTTTTCCATTGCCAATTCGCGGTCGCCCGAAAGCAGCGAGGCCTCGGCTGTCGCCAGTTCGGCGCGCGGAATGTCGTTCAACTGGCCATAGGCAAGCGCCATGAAACGGTAGAGCTGCGGCGTCTGGCCTTCGCTCTTGCGCGCGGCGCGCAACAGATCGAGGGCCGGCTTGGCATTGCCCGCATTCTCCGTTCCGATCAGCGCCTGGGCCAGCATCATCTGAATGAGCCCGTTGTTGGGAAGCAACTTGTTGGCCTGGCGGAGCGGCCCTACGGCCTTGGCCGGTTGGCCGCCTTCGAGCAGCGCCTGGCCTTTGAGTTCCCAGAAATAGGGGTTCTGCGGAAGCTCGTCGACGAGGCTGTCGATCAGAGGCAGCGCGTTTTTGAGATCGCCCTTGCGGAACATCGAAATGCTCCGCGCATACCGCGCCGGCATCGAGGTGTCGCTTTTCGGATAACGCTGGAACACGGTTTGCGGCGGCTGCAGGAAGCCCGCGAGCTTGGCCTGAACCAGTTCATGCCGCAACACCATCTCGGGCCGGTCCGGCTTGTTGAAATTGGGCGAGGTCTTGGCCACGGCTTCGAGGTTGCGAATGCGGTCGAACGGCATCGGATGCGAAAGCACATAAGGGTCGACATATTGCGCCGAGGCAATCGATTGATTGGCGAGCTTGCGGAAGAGGTTCAACATGCCGCGCGCCGACTGGCCGGTGCTGTCCAGATATTTGAGCGCCGCCTGATCCGCGGCAGCCTCCATCGAGCGTTGATAGGCGAGCACGTTGCGCTGTGCCAACCCCTGCGAACCGAGCATCACGCCTTGGCCTGCGCGGGCCGCTTCCCTACTGCCGGCCATGGAGCCGCCCACCATCGCGGCAGCGCCCGCGATCATGCCGATGATCGACTGGATGCTGGCGCGTTCGACTTCGATGCCAAGCCGCGCCAGATGCGCGCCAGCGATGTGGCCGGTTTCGTGCGCCAGAACGCCGATCAATTCGTTGGGTGTCTTTGACTGGGTGATGAGCCCGGTATTGACGAAGATACGCTGCCCGCCCGCGACGAATGCGTTGATGCGCGGATCGTTGATGATGTAGACGCGCACCGCCTTGGGGTTGATGCCGGCCGCCTTGAAGATGGGCCGCGTGTACTGACGCAGCAGCCCCTCGATCTCCGCATCGCGGATCAGCGGCAGGCCGGCGCGCGCCGGGGCTTTCTTCGCAGCCTCCGCCACCGCGGCAAACTGCACGAACGCAAAGATCAGCGCGAAGAGCGTGGCGAACAGCCGTCTGCCGGGAAGTTCCGTCATGGCGCGGGTCTTTCGCGATGAAATGCGGCGGGTTTGAGACCCGCCGCGATTGTTAGCCCCGCTTGCTCCACCACCCGGCTTTGCGTTCCGCGGGTTGCGTCTGGACGGTTGCTTGCGGCGGCTGCCAGCGGCGGGGCTCGGCCGCTTCTTGAGCGACGGGCTCGGCGAAAACCGGGGCAGGCGGAGGTGGCGGCGGAGCTTCGTGGCGTGGCGCCGGAGCCTCGCCATTGGTTTCGGAAGGCTGATCGCCATCCGGCCGCGCCTCGCGGCGTTCGCCGCCATTGCGGTCGCGCCCACCACGGCGTCCCCAACGGTCGCGGCGGCGTCCCCGGCGCTCGCGATTGCCATCGCCGCCGTTTTGAGAAGCTTCGCCGCTTTCGGCTTCGACATCGGGTTGGGGCGCATTTCCAGGATCGCCGTCAGTTTCATCCTCAGGTCTCTCGGGCTCGTCCGCCGCGCCGGAGGACTGCTGGAATTGGCGCGGCCGGCTTTCGTCGCCATCCCTCTCGCCTTTGCGTCCGCCACGGCGGCCCCGGCGGCGGCGCCTGGGTCTTCCGTCGCCGTTTCCTTCGATGGAGGACCCGCTGTCCTCGCGGGACTCTTGATCCTCTCCAGAGTCTTCTTCCGCGGCGGCCTCTTCTTCCACCACAGGCTCCGCCTCGGGTTCGTTGGCCGAGAACGCCGAGTCGATCTTGACCGGCGCTGCCTGCACCCGCCGAGCGGTCACGGTGCGCTCGCCCGCGCGTTCGATGACGGCCTGCTGCCCGCGCACTTCCTCGCTCGCGGCGATGAAAACGGAAATGCCGTAAGCCTGCTCGATCGCCAGAAGATGATCGCGCTTCTCGTTCAACACATAGAAGGCGACTTCGGGATTGCACTTGACGGTGAGGTTCTCGGCGCGGCGGTTGATGAGATGTTCCTCGATTGCGCGCAGCACCGACAGGCCGCAGGACGAAACCGAGCGCACGATGCCGCGGCCCTCACAATGGGGGCAAGGACGCGACGAGCCTTCGAGCAGCCCCGGCCGCAAGCGCTGCCTGGACATTTCGAGAAGCCCGAAGTGGCTGATATGCCCAACCTGGATGCGGGCCCGGTCGTTCTTCAGCGCTTCCTTGAGGCGGCGTTCGACCGCCCGGTTGTTGCGCTTTTCCTCCATGTCGATGTAGTCGATGACGATGAGGCCCGCCAAGTCGCGAAGCCGCAGTTGCCGCGCGATCTCCTCCGAAGCCTCTTGGTTCGTTCGAAGCGCCGTGTCCTCAATGTTATGCTCGCGCGTCGACTTGCCCGAGTTGATGTCGACGGAGACGAGTGCCTCCGTCTGATTCATCACCATGTAGCCGCCCGAAGGCAGCGGCACGGTCGGCGAGTACAGCGCATCGAGCTGGGTATCCACCTGATGGCGCGAGAACAAGGGCCGCGTGTCCTTGTAGAGCTTCACGTTCTTCGCATGCGAAGGCATGAGCATCTTCATGAAGTCCTTGGCCTCGCGGTAGGCGTCCTCGCCCTCCACGAACACTTCGTCCACGTCCTTGGTATAGAGATCGCGGATCGAGCGCTTGATCAGGCTTCCTTCCTCGTAAACCAAGGCAGGAGCGGTCGAATTCAGCGTCAAGTCGCGGACGTTCTCCCACAGGCGGATGAGATAATCGAAATCGCGCTTGATCTCGGCGCGGGTGCGCTGGGCGCCGGCGGTGCGGACAATGAGCCCCATGCCTTGCGGCACTTCCACGTCGCGCGCCACTTCCTTGAGGCGGCGGCGGTCGCCGGCATCGGTGATCTTGCGAGAGATGCCCCCGCCCCGCGCCGTGTTGGGCATCAGCACGCAATAACGGCCGGCGAGGGAGAGAAAGGTGGTGAGTGCGGCGCCCTTGTTGCCGCGCTCTTCCTTGACCACTTGCACGAGGATGATCTGGCGCCGCTTGATCACTTCCTGAATCTTGTAGGTGCGGCGCGGTGCACGCTTCGGGCGGCGGCGGGGCACTTCCTCGAGCGCGTCTTCGGCGCCGATCGACTCGACTTTGCGCGCCTCGGCATCTTCCTCGACAACCTCGACGCCATTGCCCATGTGGCCGGGCAATCCGTGCTCTGGATGAGGGGCTGTCTTGGCGATTTCGCTTTCGGCCGCGTCGCGCGCCTCGACAACTTCGTCACCCGAGGAAACCTCCTCGCTTACCGAAGGGAGAGGTTCGGAACGGAGCGCCTGCGCAGGCGGAGCGTCTTCCTCGCTATCTTCTTCAGGGTGACCGGCATCCTCTTCAGATTCACCGGCTGAAGCAGCAGATTCTTCTACCGCTGGCTCCTCCGTGGGAGCAGAAGTTTCGTGGCCATTGTCGTGGCCGTTATCGTCGTCATCTTGCGCGTCTTCTTCCTCCTGCTCGCGCAGCAGCGCCTGACGGTCGGCGAGCGGGATCTGATAATAGTCGGGATGGATTTCCGAGAAGGCGAGGAATCCGTGCCGGTTGCCGCCATACTCGACGAACGCTGCCTGCAGCGACGGCTCGACGCGCGTCACTTTCGCGAGATAGATGTTGCCTTTCAGCTGTTTGCGCGAGGCGCTTTCGAAATCGAACTCTTCGATGCGGTTGCCGCGGACCACCACGACACGGGTTTCTTCCGCGTGGGTGGCGTCGATGAGCATTTTGTTGCCCATGTGAGACTTACTCCTGCGCGGCCTGGCGGACCTTCCGGCGTTTCCTTAGTTCCGGTTTCGAGAGAAACGGCGGCGGTTTCGGCCGGCCTGCGCGATATGGGGTCAATGGCGGCGCCGGCAGCGAGCCAGTTTCGCGCGGAAGCCATCGTCTGGGCTTCCCTGCAAACTGTCGCGGCGGAGTGGGCCATGACCTGAATTACCTTTATGTCCACTTCGCGATGGAAGGGACGGTTCACACTTGCCTTTTGGCGCCCGTGGCGCCGGGGGCATCAAAGCCGCCTGCCAATGCGGCCCAACTAAACGCGCCCCGCAATGCGGCCCAACCGGCCTCCGGACTTGCGGAACACGAAACTGTCAGTCTCTGCAACCTTTGCGCTAGAATCGCGGTGGTTCCTCGGACATTACATTACTAGTGCCCGGGTTTCCGGATTGCAAGGCGAACTATCCCCTTGGGCAGCCCGGCCGAAACCAAGGGTTAACCACAAGCCCGCTAGCTTAAGGGCAGAGGTTCAAGGGTTTCGCAACGCACATGCCCGCGCGCCGTGCTTACGAGAGGCTCTGCCGGTCGGTAGTAACTCTCTGCATAGCAACGATAATTTTGCTTCTGCAGGCGCCGCCCGCGGAACTGCTGGCGGCTGAGCTCCAGGCAACGGCGGCAAGGATTGCCGGCGACGAGACCCGCACCCGCTTCGTCGCCGACATCTCGAAGCCGGCAAGTTACAGCGTTTATGTCCTGCCCGACCCCTTCCGGGTGGTGATCGATCTGCCGGAGACCGATTTCCTGTTTCCGGCGGGGGCGGGAAAGAAAGTGCGCGGCCTTGTGAGAGAGTTCCGCTACGGCTCTCTGGAAGGTGGGCGGTCCCGCATCGTGATCGACACCAATGGCCCTGCACTGATCGAGAAATCCTATCTGGTCGAGGCGGGAAGCGACAAGCCGGCGCGCCTGGTCGTCGATCTGGTTGTGGCGACGGAAGAGACATTCCTCGCGAGTTTCGGCGAAGCCAAGCCGCCCGAGGCCGATCCGGAGGAGCGCGCCAAGCAAAGTGCGGCGCTCGAGACCTCGCCCATTCCGTTTCCGAGGCCAAAGCCCGGCAGCGAACCGGCGGCTCCGAAACAGGAGGCAACTGCTCCCGAGCGCGTGAAAACCCGCAAGCTCATCGTCATCGATCCAGGCCACGGCGGCATCGATCCAGGAGCGATTGGCGCAAAGGGGACGCGCGAGAAGGACGTCGTGCTGGTCTTCGGCAAGGCGTTTCGCGATGCGCTTGCGGCGTTGGGCAAATACGATGTGGTCATGACAAGGAGCGATGACCGCTTTCTGTCATTGAAAGATCGCGTTGGTATTGCGCGCCAGAAACAGGCCGATCTGTTCATTGCGATCCACGCCGACACCGTGCGCGGCCAGTCGGCAAGGGGCGCCACCGTCTACACCCTCTCCAAGAAAGCCTCCGACGCCGAAGCCGAAGCCTTGGCCCAGAAGGAAAATGCCGCGGACATCATCGGCGGCGTCGATGTCGAAGGCGAGAACCAGGAAGTGACCGACATCCTGATCGATTTGGTCCAGCGCGAGACCAAAAACCACTCGATCACCTTCGCCAAGAAGGCAGTGGGCGAGTTGAAGCAGGCAACCCGCATGACCGGCAAGCCGCTCCGCTCGGCCGGCTTCGTGGTGCTGAAGGCCCCGGACGTTCCCTCGGTGCTGATTGAATTGGGTTTCCTCTCCAGCCGCGCCGACGAAGAACAGCTGACCTCGCCCAAGTGGCGCAAGGGTGTCGCGGCATCTCTCACCAAGGCTATCGACCGGTACTTCTCGACCGAGGTTGCAACCAAATCCGACTAGACGGCGGCTTCGCTGACGTGGCCAAGCCTGGCTTTGTCGTCACGCCTGCGTTCGAGTTCCTTGCGCAGTGCCGCTCCGATTTTCCGTTTGCCGAACACGTCCTCGTAAGCCCGGAGCTCCAGGGCGTCGCGGCCACGTTGACTGAGTTGATAGGCAGCCTTGCGGGCAATTTCGAATGCGGTCGGCGGTTCGCCGATCTTTCCTGCCGTGTCGGCCAGCCAATTGCCGGGCCGCGCCACCATTTCCGCCGCCAATGCGGCCCACAGGAGCGCATCCGGCGTTGGGAGATCGGCAGCGGGAAAGCGGATCGTGGCGATTTCGGACTTGCCATCCTCCTGCCAGGCGTCTGTCATGTTGCTTGTCGACGTGCGTTTCTCGTCCACGAAGGGAATCCAGTAGACGGTGAAGTTAATGTCACCGGCTTTCTGCCGCGCCTGCCAATCCCGCGTGAGGTGATCGGCGGCAGCATGCAGGCCAGGCGAGTGATTGTCATCGACCTCCGGAACGAAGGAGAATTTGCCGACACTTCCGCCAGCTTCAAAAATGCCGGTCCAATAGGGTTGAACCGCGGTCGACGAGCGGAAGGTGCGGAATGTCTGGCGCACCACATGCGTAGCCGTGCGGGTGGCGCCTACTAGGCCCATGCGCTTCGTCAATGCGGCGAGCAGCCGTGCCTGTTCCTCTGCAAGTTGGAACGGGCCACCGGCGGCCGAAGCATGGCCGGTCGCGAACAACAGGTCGACGAACTCGGTGTGGGTATCGGTAGGCGCCGCCGGATCGTTGATCGACAGAAAATCGATCTGCCGGCCATCCGCGAGAAAGGAGAACCGCAATCCCAGAAAGTCGGGCTGCGCTTCGCTGTGCGGCGTGCCCAGTCCCGTGGACACGCGCCCAATTCCGAAATGCTCGGTTCCCGGAACGAACAGGCCGAGGCCCGTTAGGTTCGGCGGCAACTCATCGGCAATCCTCATGATCACCGGTCCACCGGCGATCTGGTATTGATGCGCTACTCTGTCAGGCACCTGCAGATTGGCATGATTGTTCACCAGGGTCCGCTGAATATCGGCGATCTCGGATACGCCGTCGTGGATTGCCTTCAGCTCGGCAGCTGATGGCCGGAATGGGCACGGCATGGCGTTCCTCCATTCGGAAAACTGATACGCGAGATATTAAGGCCCTTCGCGCCGTCAAGAAGTGGCTTATAGCACATTTGTGTCCTGCCGCGATTGCCGCTTGGAGGCCACAATCCATTCCTATAGAAGGCCCTCACGTTGGACGGGATTTGACTGCCGCATGCTGCGACTGCTGGGTTGGATTTTTACGGCCGGGTTTATGATCTTCCTCGGGCTTGCCGGGGCGTTTGTGTATGTGGTGTGGGACGTGTCCAAGGGGCTGCCGGACTATAAGCAGCTGGCTTCCTACGAACCGCCGGTGATGACCCGCATTCATGCCTCCGACGGATCGCTGCTAGCCGAATATGCCTCCGAGCGCCGCCTCTTCGTGCCGATCGGCGCGATCCCGAAGAAGCTCATCGAGGCTTACATCTCGGCGGAAGACAAGACTTTCTATCAGCATGCGGGGCTCGACTGGCGCGGCATCGCGGCAGCAGGCATCCGTTATGTCAATGTGAAGCTGACGGGTAAGGGAGACATTGTTGGCGCGTCCACCATCACCCAGCAGGTGGCCAAGAACTTTCTGCTCTCGAACGAACGCACCCTCGAACGCAAGCTCCGCGAAGCCATCATCGTGCAGCGGATCGAAACTGCTTTCAACAAAGACCAGATTCTCGAACTCTATCTCAACGAGATATATCTGGGGCTGAACTCATATGGCGTCGCCGCCGCGTCGCTCAATTATTTCGGCAAGTCGCTGAACGATCTGACGCTGGAAGAAGTGGCGTATCTCGCGGCACTGCCAAAGGGCCCGAACAACTACAATCCGTTCAAGCATAAGACGCGCGCGGTCGAGCGCCGCAACTGGGTGCTCGAGCAGATGTACGACAACGGCTACATCACCGAGCAGGAGATGACGGTCGCGAAGGACAAGCCGCTGCAAGTGAACCCGCGGCCCTTCGGCGCGCAGCTCTTCGCGGCCGAGTCATTCGCCGAGGAAGTCCGGCGCGAGCTCGCCGCGCTCTATGGAAAAGACAAACTCGAGTCGGGCGGGCTTTCGGTCAGAACCACCCTCGATCCCAAGCTTCAGATTTACGCGCGCCGCGAACTGGCGCGGGGGTTGATCACCTTCGATCGCAAGCGCGGCTATCGCGGGCCGATCCGGCAGGCATCCATCGCAGGCGATTGGGGATTGGAGATCGCTAAGGACAAGGTGCCAGCCGACGTAGCACCCTGGCGGCTGGGCGTGGTGCTGGAAGTCAGCGAAACCGATGCCAAGGTGGGCTTGCAGCCCAAAACGCTGGCCGGCGGCGAAGTCGACAAGACTCGCGAAGTAGCAACGATCCCATTCGATCTGTTGAGGTGGGCGCGGAAATATGTTGACGGCACCAAGCTCGGCGAGGCGATCAAGGCGGCGTCCGATGTGCTGGCGCCGGGCGATGTCGTCTATGTGGCACCCCAGAGCGCCACGCAGTGGCATTTGATGCAGATGCCGGATATCGAAGGCGCGCTCGTGGCCATGGACCCGCACACCGGCCGCGTGCTGGCGCTGGTGGGCGGCTTTTCTTACGGCAGCAGCCAGTTCAACCGAGCGGTTCAGGCCATGCGGCAGCCGGGCTCTTCCTTCAAGCCCATCGTTTATGCGGCGGCCCTGGACAATGGCTATTCGCCATCCTCGGTCGTGCTCGACGCGCCGGTTGAGTTCAAGATGCCGAATGGCAAGATTTGGCGACCGGAAAACTATCAGAAGAAATTCTATGGGCCATCGACGCTGCGGCGCGGCATCGAGCAATCGCGGAACGTGATGACCGTGCGGCTTGCCGACGATCTCGGCATGACCAAAATCGCCGATCTGGCGCAACGTCTCGGCATCTACGAGAAGATGCCGCATCAATTGGCGATGGCGCTGGGAGCCGGCGAGACGTCGCTGCTCAAGATGGTGACCGCTTACTCGATCATCGCCAACGGCGGAAAGAAAGTGAACGCAACGCTGGTCGACCGCGTGCAGGACCGCTATGGGCGCACGGTCTTCACCCATGACAAGCGCGACTGCGCCGTGTGCCGCGCCGACACTTACAAGCCGGGCGATGTCGAGCCCGAGCTTCTCGATGTGCGCGATCAGGTGATGAACCCCTACACCGCGTATCAGATCACCTCGATGATGGAAGGTGTCGTTGAGCGCGGCACGGGGCGGCGCGCCAAGAATCTTGGCAAACCGATTGCCGGAAAGACCGGCACGTCGAACGACGAGAAGGACGCGTGGTTCATCGGCTTTACGCCCGACCTGACGGTGGGCGTCTATGTCGGCTACGATAATCCGAAGCCCATGGGCAAGAACCGCACCGGCGGCGAATTGGCGGCTCCCATCGTTGCAAGCTTCATGAAGCTGGCGCTGCGCGAGAAGCCTGCGACGCCCTTCCGCGTGCCGCGCGCTATCGAGTTGATGCCGATTGATGTCAAGACCGGCAAACGCGCGATCTTCGGCGAGGAGGGCGTCATTCTCGAAGCCTTCAAGCCCGGCGACGAGCCGCCCGAGTCGACGAAGGTGATCGGCGGGAGTTTGACGGCAGCCGCTCAGTCCGGCGTTCAGTTGCAGCCTGCGCGGCCAGCCGCACCGCCGCCCGTGGCGGCGCCTGCTCAGCCAGGCGGCTTGACGGACGATGCCGGCGGCCTCTATTGAGCCGCTTTCCCCAATCCGGAATCAACTTGCATGCGCGCCGAAACCGCGAACCTCGTGGACGAAATGAAGCAGTCGATCGGACTGCTGAGGAGGCATCTTTGACTGGGATGCCGCCCAAAAACGTCTGGCCGAACTGAACGCCAAGGCCGAAGATCCATCGATCTGGAACGATCCGCAGAAAGCCCAGGACCTGATGCGCAAGCGCCAGGATTTGGATCAGCGCATTTCGGCGGTGTTGCGGCTTGAAGGCGCCATCGACGAGAACTCGCAGCTCATCGAAATGGGTGAAGCCGAAGGCGACGCCGGCATCGTCAAGGATGCGGAGGCCGCTCTTGCAAAGCTTCACGGCGAAGTGGCGGAACGCGAGCTCGATACATTGCTCTCGGGCGAGGCTGACAGCAACGACAGCTATCTGCAGATCAATGCCGGCGCAGGCGGCACCGAAAGCCAGGACTGGGCGTCCATGTTGATGCGCATGTACATCCGCTGGGCCAACAAGTCCGGCTACAAGGTGGAAGTGCTGGACGAGCACGCCGGCGAAGAAGCGGGCATCAAGTCCTGCACGCTGCAGATCAGCGGCCACAACGCCTATGGCAAGCTCAAGACCGAGTCGGGTGTCCACCGCCTTGTGCGCATCTCGCCATACGATTCGAATGCGCGGCGGCACACGTCCTTCGCCTCCGCGTGGGCCTATCCGGTGATCGACGACGAGATCGACATCCAGATTTCGGACAGCGATCTGAAGGTCGATACCTACCGCGCTTCAGGCGCCGGCGGCCAGCACATCAACACCACCGACTCGGCCGTGCGCATCACCCATATCCCCACCAACATCATCGTCGCCTGCCAGGCCGAACGATCGCAGCACAAGAATCGCGCCACAGCCATGAAGATGCTGAAGGCGCGGCTCTATGAACTGGAGTTGCAGAAGCAGCAGGAGAAGGTCGATGCCGCCAACGCCAAGAAGACCGATATCGGCTGGGGCCACCAGATCAGGTCATATGTGCTGCAGCCCTATCAGCTGGTGAAAGACCTCCGCACCGGCCACACCAGCACCAGCCCGCAAATCGTGCTCGACGGCGACCTCGACGATTTCATCCAGGCGTCTCTCGCTCACCGCGTTCATGGTGGGGATGTGGTGGTGGAGGACATCGAATAGGCGCGTGCCACTCCTCAAGCTCGAAAATGCATTGCGTAGTGTCGGCTAAAGGTATACCCTCTTACCTATCGTAAGGAGTGTCCGATGGCCAAGAAATCATCCTCGACACGCCGTAAATCGCCGGTTCGCGCGAATACATTCGTCGTTTCCCTGGGCCCGCCAAAGTCTCTTCCGGCTTTCGCCCCGAAGTCCATGACGGAGGGGCCGCCGCGCGATTTTCAGGCCATGCAGGACGCCATTGGCGAAAAGCGAAAACCTCAAGGTCCGCAGAAGTTTGTACTGAAGAAAACGGCCGGCCGCGTCAAAGTCTCGAAAGTCCCGTCCACGGATCCAGAATAGCCGCAGTTGCCGTGAACGGATTACGGCGTATCTGGAGCCCAGCACCGGAGTAGGAGGCCTCTATGCCTGTTACGATATTCGATCGGCAGCAAGTCACCGCGGTAACCGGCGCCAACTCCACTTCGACAGTGGGAGAGCCCTCGCTCGCCAATAGCGGCAAGTACTTTCTCTATTCGGGGAACTGGTATGCCGCCCATTCCGACGATCATGGCGCGACATGGACGGCGATCGACCCATACGCGTTCTTCCCGCCAGCCCATGGCGGATTCTGTTGCGACCAGACCATCCACTACGATCAGGCTCACGATGTCACGATCTGGCTGCTGCAGTATCGCGTGGATGCGGCGAACACGGCGAATACCCTGCGGGTGGCGTTCAAGAAGGGCGGCTTCGCCCAGCCCGGAACCTGGAACTTCTGGGACCTAGTGCCCGCTTCGGTCAAATCGGAATGGGCAGGCGAATGGTTCGACTACAATCACGCGGCCCTGTCCAACGGCTTCCTGTTCGTGGGATCGAACATGTTCTCGATTGGCGCCAACAATTGGAGCCGCGCCGTCCTGTTCCGGTTTCCGCTCCAGGCGATGGCCGACGCAGGCGCGGTGACTTTCGATATCTTCGAAACCACGACCCACGGCTCGCTGCGCTGCGTGCAAGGCGCGACCGACACGATGTACTTCGCAAGCCATTCGAGCTTGACGTCGCTGCGTGTTTTTGTCTGGCCCGACAATTCCAAGAGTGTCACGCACAAAGATATCGCGGTTTCCGCGACGGTGCCCGGTCCCATGTCCGCCGCGGTTCCAGGAAGCGCCAATTGGCTGTCGCGATGCGACACGCGCATCACCGGCGCTTGGAATGGCAACGGCATTGTCGGTTTCATGTGGACGTCCAACCAGAATGGAACGGCGCGCCCGTTTCCGTTCGTCCGGGTGGTCCGCTTGGACCGGCAGAACCTGACACTCAAGGACGAACCCGACATCTGGAACGATCAATTTGCCTACGCCTATCCCGAAGCAGCGTCCAACACTCAGGGTATCCCGGGCGTCGGAGTATTCTTGGGCGGCGGTCAGCGCCATCCGGCCCATGTTGTCGGCTTCAGGGATGACAACTTGGGAAATTGGGTTCTCGCAATTGCGGAGTCATCGACCCATAGCCCCGATCAGCCCAAATGGGGCGACTATCTCACCTGCCGGAGGCACGCACCAGACGGCGTCACCTGGATCGCGTCGGGCTATACGCTGCAAGGCGGCGGCGCCATCGCCGATGTGAAGCCGCACTATGTTCACTTCGGCATCGGCGACCACCGGCCTGCGGTTGATCGCTGGCAAGGTGTCTAGAAAGTCAGCAACTCGGGAGTGTGCAATGCATAGCGCAGTACAAGCACTTGGCCGCCGTTTCATCGCTCAGGAAGCCGTTCCAGGCGCCGTGGCGTTCGTCATTGCCGAGTTTTTCTACAAGTTCCATTCCTTCGCGCTTGAGTGCCTCGCATTTCTGGCGACCTGGTACATTCTGAGTTTCGCCTGGTCGAAGGTGAGGCGCGGCCCAAGTTTTTAGCTTCCGCCTGGGCGTACCCGGTGATCGCCTGCTTCGCGGACAAGGATGCACAACCGGTTCCGAAAAAGCAAATTTAGCTCTGGGTGGCCGGGAAGAAGGGTGACGCGCGGCGCTACGACCTTGGCCGTAACACCTTGATTGGGCGCAACGCGTCGCTGTCGGCGAAGCCGTTGTCCTGCGTGAAATCGATACGGGGCGAGCTGAATAGCGGCTCGCGCGGGGCGTAGCGCGAAACTTCCGGCGGGGCCATCGGATCGTCGGCGCGGCGGATCGAGCCATAGATGTAAGCGCCGTTCTCGATCGAGATGGTTTCGTTGATGACGTCTCCTTCGACATGCGATCCGGCGTAGAGATGGACGTGATTGCCCTTGATCGGGCCGATGACGCGGCCCCTCACGAACACTTCGTTGGCGGAGATATCGCCTTCGACCACGCCGTTGATGTCGATCACGCAGGCCTGTGCGCGCACCGAACCGTTCACCGTTCCGTCGATGTGCAACTCGCCCGCCGTGACGACGCTGCCGTCGATCACGACATCTTGCGAGATGACCGATGGCGCTGCGTGATGGCCATTGCCGTTGCCGTTTGCTTTCGACCGTTTGAAGAGCATCATCGCTCCATCTGTTATTGTCATGTGTTGGCGCTCCCTCGATCCGGACCGCCAACTTTTTTAAGGTTGAACGCGGTGCCGTTTGCCGTAGCTGCCACACACAACCTGGACCTTCGCCGAAACCAAGGCCCAGAAGTAAACATATCGCGTACCGCAGCGTTTGTCATGAAGTTATTCAACCCTCATGCCAAACACCGCGGTGCTTGGATGACGCGTACGTTAACCGATTCGCTATTGGTTTCATTGTGTTTTTCGAATCTGGTCACGACTTTGCCGCAATTGAACCCGGGAAAGCGCGATTGCACTTTCGGACAAGACCGAGTTCTGTCTCCTATTGGCACAATTTTGTTCTGACGGCGCTTGCGCCTTTGTTTGGCCCAGCTTTCATGGCCTTAGAGCCGTTCACGCGTTTGCCGCCGGATGGCCCGGAGCGAAGCTTGACTGCGGATCGCATTCAGGGCTTCAGTCCCGCTCGCCGCCGCCGGGCTGTTGCGGCGGTTTGGGGCTTAAAGGCAGTTGCGACGCCGAATTGCAAAAATAACTGTGCTGGCGCTGATTTCGGTGCTGGCGGCGGTGCTGATCGTGGGGGCGGCGTTCTTCTGGCGCCTGTCGCGCGGGCCGGTGACGCTTGCGTTTCTGAAACCCACGATAGAAGCCGAGATCAACAAGAACTTTAGCGGCCTCTCGGTCAAACTCGACGATATCGTGATCGAGCGCGATGCCGATAGCGGCGTTCCGCACCTACGCCTGCAGAACGTGGTGCTTGCCGACGCTTCGGGCGCGCTCCTGGCGCGAGCGCCACGCGCCGCAATCGGCATTGACGAAGCAGCGCTCTTTCGCGCCGCGATCGTGCCGACGACTCTGGAACTGATCGGCCCGCGCATTCTGGCCAAGCGCAATCTCGATGGCAAAATCGAGCTTGGATTCGGCTCGCGTGCGGCCGGCGCGGATGAAGTCGTCGATCTGGAGGCGGCTCCGATTGACGACAGCAAGGCCGATCGCCAGGAGTCTGCCACCGAGGTCGCCCCCGCCGAGGCCGACAGCATCATCGACATTCTCGCGGGAACGGGTTCGCAGACGGCAATGTCGAGCCTGGGCGACATCAAGGTGACGGAAGCTTCGATCCAGCTTCTCGACGAGGCGAACGGCGCGACCTGGTACGCGCCCGATGCCGATCTTCAGTTCAAGCGCACAGCCTATGGCTTCATCGTTCTGGCGCAGGCGAAGATCGCAAGCGGCGGCGAGCCGTGGCGGCTGGAAGGTTCGATCACCTACCGCAAGGAACAGCGCAACTACTCAGTCAGCGCCAGCATCTTCGATCTGGTTCCCGCCAATGTGTCCGATGAAATTTTCGCGCTGGCGCAATTCGCGAAGGTGAAATTGCCTCTCTCCGGCCATGCCGAGGCGGAACTTGATTCCAAAGGCCGCGTCATGAAGGCATCGGCGGAGTTGGCGGCCGCCGCTGGAGAAGTGGGGCTGCCGGACTACTTGGCGCAGCCGATCATCGTCGACGAGGGAACGCTCCGCGCCGACTATGATCCAGCGACAGGTGGCGCGGTGATCTCGGAGACATCCCTGCTGGTTGGAGGATCCCGCGCCCAGATAACCGGCCGCCTGGACCCCATTCGCGCCGCCGACAACCGGCTTGAAGCCATCAAGATCGAATTGGCGGCGCGCAATGTAAATCTCGATGCCCAAGGAACAGTAAAGGATGCGGTGGCAGTGGACCGGATCGATTTTTCGGGCCGCGCCGCGACCGATGAAGCAAGACTCGAAATCGACGATCTCATTGTGATGTCGGGGAGTGCAGGCGTCAGGCTTCGAGGCCGCTTCTCTGGCGGCAATGAAAGCGCGGGAATTCAGATTGGCGGCCGGGTGCGCGATGTGAACGCGACGCTCTTGAAGAAACTGTGGCCACCGATCATCGCGCCCAAGACACGCAAATGGGTGAATGACAACGTGATCGCGGGGCGGGTGACCGACGGCGAATTCCGCGTCGACATAGCGCCCGACGAACTCGCCCAATCGCTCAGGGCGCGGAAGCTTGCCGACAAGGCCATCGACTTCCGCTTCGGCTTGGCCGATGTGACGACGACCTACTTCAAAACCTTGCCTGCCATGCAAAATGCCGATGGCACGGCGGTGCTGACCGGTGACTCGTTTGCCATCGCCATTGATCGTGGCGAAGTGACGATGCCATCAGGCCAAATCATTGGCGTGCAATCGGGTAGCGTGAAGATGACGGCACTCCTGGCTGTCGAAACGCTGGGCGATTTCGCTTTCAAGCTGAGATCGCAGGCGCAGGCGCTGCTCGAATACGCGAACTGGCCCGATCTCAAGCTCGTCGACTCGACCGGCCTCGATGCCTCGCGGCTTTCGGGCGATACCGCGGCGGACATTCGCTTGATCATGCCGCTTATCAAGGGCCTGCCGCGCGATCGCGTGCAAGTAACTGTCGCCGCCGACATCACCAGCGCCGAGTTCAAGAAGATCACCGGCAATATCGACCTTTCCGATGGCGATGTGAAACTTGCGGTCGGTCCAGAAGGAACAACCATCACCGGCATCGCGAAACTCAATGGAATCCCCGCGAGCATCTCATGGAAGAAAGCGAAGGGGAAGGGGGCCATCCAGTCCGCGACACTCACAACCAAGCTCGACGACAAGCAACGCGAAAAGCTTGGCGTGAAGCTGGGCGATTTGTTGAAGGGGCCAGTTAAGGTGACGGTCGATTTGCCCAACATCGCCGATCCCGAAAGCGGTATGAAGGTGAAGGCCGATCTTTCCGACGCAGAGATTCGCATCTCGGCGATCAATTGGCAGCGCCCGCCGGGACCGGCAACCGCCAGCTTCGAATATTTTGGCAAGGGCGAGAACGGCCGCCGCATCGAAGACTTGAAGATCGACGGCGAAGGCGTGTTCATCGCCGGGGACATCGATCTCGACTCCAAGAACAATTTGCGTTCGGCCAAACTCACCGACGTGCGCCTTGGCGACGAGAACCGCTTCGCCATGACCATCAAGCCCGTGGAAGGCGGAACCTCGATCACCATCAGCGGCAACCGTTTCGATGCAAGGCCGCTGATCAAATCCTCCTTCGGCGGCAAGGGTGATACGGCGGCTCAGGCGCAGGCCGCCAAGGCAACGGGCGCGCAGTTCGTCGATATCAACGTCGAGCGCGTCTATGCCCATCGCGGCGAAGTGGTGGT
>JBJXGL010000030.1:0-26474 GCA_046160365.1 Aestuariivirga sp.
ACCCAGACTGCTTGTGCCAGTCGCTGGGTGGCCGGGTCGAAGCCCGGCCATGGAGAGTATTTATGGTCGCCGAGCGCCGCCGTTTGCCCGCATTCATTTCAAAACCCCTTCTTCCTTCCCGAACCAGCCATGGATTCCGGCTTCCGCCGGACTGACGGTTGTAAGAGAAACGCCAGGAAGTAATCAGTATACGGATTACTTATCTCCCTTGCGCCTCGCGAGGAAGAGAATTATCTCTCGCGCGAAACAATAAAGCCCGCCAGCGCCTTGAGCGTCTCCGCCTTCTCACCATAAACCGATACCGCCTCCGCCGCCTCCCCCGCCAGCTCCTGCGCACGTGCACGCGCCGTGTCGAGGCCGAGCAACCCGGCAAGCGTCGCCTTTCCTTGCGCGGCATCTTTCTGCGTCGCCTTGCCAAGCGCTTCCGGCGCCGAAGTGATGTCGAGAATGTCGTCGGCAATCTGGAATGCGAGGCCGATCTTGTCGGCGTAACGCGTCAATTGCGCGGGATCGCCGCGTCCAAGGATCGCGCCCGCCTCGCAGGCAAAACGGAACAGCGCTCCGGTCTTCAGCGCCTGCAAGACGATGATCTTCGAAACATCGGAATACCCGGAGGTCTCCGCTTCGATATCGAGCATCTGCCCGCCAGCCATGCCTTCAGCACCCGCTGCGTGCGCCAACTTCAAAACCAGTTCACTCCGGATCGCGGGGTCCGGATGCGTCCCGGGATCGCTCAAGATCGCGAAGGCAAGACTCTGCAGCGCATCGCCTGCGAGAATCGCGGTCGCTTCGTCGAAGGCGCGATGCGTCGTTGGCTTGCCGCGCCTGAGATCGTCGTTGTCCATGGCCGGCAGATCGTCATGCACCAGCGAGTAGCAGTGAATGCATTCGAGCGCAGCACCCACGCGCAAGGCCTGTGCCTCGGGCACATCGAACAGCGACGCACTTTCCCGCACAAGAAACGGCCGAAGCCGTTTGCCGCCGCCGAGGACCGCATACTCCATCGCGTCCCGCAGCCGCCCCTTGGGCAGGCCCGACAGCAGCCCCGCAAGCACCGCCTCGCAGCGCGCCGCATTTTCCTCCAAAGCCTTTTCGATTGCAGCCAAGGCGTTTCCCGTGTGTTAGAAGCGCTTCTCTAGGGACATGACAGCCGAATCTCAACCAGCCATGGCCACGGCCCTGCCAAGATCGTTGCGCGCCCGCCTTGGCCGCTGGCCGCGGCGCATTGGAAACGTTCTCGCCTTCCTGATCGCCTGGCCCATCGTCATGACGCTGGTCTACGCCGTCGTGCCGCCGCCCGCCTCCAACCTGATGATCCTCCGCCTCTTCACCGGCAACGGCATCAACAAAGACTGGGTCAGCCTCGATCAGATCTCGAAGCATCTCCCGCGCGCGGTGATCACCTCCGAAGACGCCCGCTTCTGCGAACACGATGGCGTGGACTGGATCGAATTCCAGGAAGTGATCGACGAAGTCTTCGACGACGACGAACAGCCGATCCGCGGCGCCAGCACCATCTCCATGCAGACGGCCAAGAACCTGTTCCTCTGGGATGGCCGCTCGATCCTGCGCAAGGGCCTGGAACTGCCGGTGGCTTATTGGATGGACTTCGTCTGGTCGAAGCGCCGGATGATCGAGATTTACCTTAACATCGTGGAGTGGGCGCCGGGCGTTTATGGCGCGGAGGCAGCGGCCCAGTTCCATTTCAAGAAACCGGCGTCCAAACTGACCAGGCGTGAGGCAGCTCTTCTGGCCGCGGTCCTCCCCAACCCCATCAAGCGCAAGGCCGGAAAGCCCTCCCGCCGGGTCAACCGCATCGCCGATCGCATTCAGATCCGGTCGAATGGCATGGGCAGCTATCTGTCTTGCCTTGGCCCTTGAGCCTGTCTATAAGCCCGCTCGAATTGACGCTGGGCTCGGGCCCGGCGCTTATGGAGTTTCCGAAAATGGCCGTTCCACGCAAGAAAATGTCCAAGAGCCGCATCGGCATGCGCCGTTCCGGCCATAAGATGGCGACCATCACCTGGGTCGAGGACAAGAAGTCGGGCGAGCTTCGCCGCCCCCATCACATCGACCTCAAGACCGGCATGTACAAGGGCCGTCAGGTTCTGGACGTCAAGTCCGCCACCTGAGTCGTCCCGGCACAGCGCCTTTAGAAAGCCTTAACCGCCCCGGTTAGGGCTAAATTTTTGCTGGAAATGCCATCACTTGGCCCTCGGCTTGCAGATCGGGGCGCATGTTGGCAGGCGACTGGCAGAAGATGACGGCGGAACTGATCCGCGACCGGGGCGAGATAGCACGCCTGCGGTCCGCTTGGCAGCGCCTTGCCGCCGCCTCGCTTGAACCCTCTGGTCTCAACGCGCCCGAAATGATCCTTCCCATCCTGTCCCGCACTCATGGCGGCGAGTTGATGACCGTTGGGCAAGCTGGCGAGCTGCTCTTTGCCCTGCCCGTTTCCAGCTACAACTTTCCGCTGCCGTATCGATCCGACCTCGTAAGCCCTCTCACGCTGATGGGCCTGCCCCACATCGACTCGGAGTTAGCCTCGGCTGCAATTGCCGAGATGCTTGCGGCGCTCGACCAGCCGCTGCAGCTGAACTCGCTGCCTGTTGACGGCCCCTTCTACCAAACGATCTCCCGCGAAGCGCCACGTTTTCAGGTCATCGAAAGCTACAGCCGTGCCGCACTCAATGTCAGCGGCAGTTTCGAAACCTGGTTCGAAACCAACTTCGAAAGAAAGCGCCGTAAGGAATACCGCCGCCTCCGCACAAGGCTCGGCGAGGAAGGCAAGCTCGAGATCCTTTCGCTCGCTGAGGGGGATGATCCAGCCGCCTGGGTCACCGAACACCTGGCACTCGAAGCCGCCGGTTGGAAAGGCGCCAAGAGGACCGCCATCGCCGCCTATCCAGACATGGCCTTCGCACTCGCCGATGGCGCCCGCGGCCTTCACGCCGCCGGAAAGCTCCGTTTCTGGAAAATTCATATCGATGGCAAACCCATCGCCATGATGTACGCCATCGTCGAAGGATCGAACACTTGGCTCTGCAAGATCGCTTACAACGAAGCTTACGCCCGTTTCTCGCCCGGTGTCCTCCTCCTGCTCGATGCCACGGAAGCGCTCTTCAACGACCCTTCAATAAAGTTCGCCGATAGCTGCGCCATTCCCAATCACCCGATGATCGACAACATCTGGCGCGATCGAATCAAAGTCGCGGACATCCTGCTCGCTCCCAAACAGGTGAGCGCCGTCCGCTTCAAAACCACTTTCTTTGCACTGACTTCCGAGCGCAAAGCCCGCGCCGCAACCAAATCCATTCTCCAACGTTTCTCCAAGAGGTAAGCCGCATGAGTATCGTCGAAGCCAACGCCACAACGATGCGCGAGAAGTTTCTGAAGCGGCCCTTCATGCTGAAGCACAAGCTGGCGGATCATCCGCTCTTCGAACTGCCGCGCCTCGTCGAGCTCGCCAAGTCCCTGCCGCGCGACCGCATTGAATACAATTCTGGTAAGGTAGCGGTTGGCGTGAAACCCGAGGACGTGCCGAAGATCGATATGCCGGCCGAAGATGTGATCCGCACCATCGAAACGGCCAATGCTTGGATGGTGATCAAGTTCGTCAACGAGGACCCGGCCTACAACGAGTTGCTCAAGGCCTTCGTCGAGGAGGCGAACGCACTGGCCGGCCGCAAGCCCGGCGACTACAGCGACTTGCAAGGTTTCATTTTCGTCTCCTCCGCCAACTCGACCACGCCTTTCCATCTCGATGCCGAGGAGAACATCCTGATCCAATTGAAAGGCGACAAATTCGTCCGCACCTTCGACAACTCCGACCGCCGCTTGGTCACCGAAGAAGCGATGGAGATTTCACCGTCCAAGCATCGCAATCAGCACTACGAAGACTGGTACGAAACCCGCGCCACCATGCACGCGCTGAAACCAGGCGATGCGGTCCACATGCCCTACATGGTGCCGCACTGGGTTTCGACCGGCGGAAGCTATTCGATCTCCATGGCCATGACCTGGAAGACGCCTGAGGTTTTGCGCCTCAACAAGATCCGGCTGATGAACGGCACGCTTCGCCGCTTCGGCCTGGCTCAGAAGCCGCCGGGCGTCTCGCCGATGCGCGATGCGCTAAAGGTCGCGTGCCACGATGCCATGCGCGCCGTGATCGATCCCTTGCGCAAATCGGAAGCCACGCGCCGCTTGCTCCGCGGCCTGATCTACGGCCGCAAGGCGAACTACTACTACGACACCAAGCCGAAGCAGGCGGGGACGTGACTACTGCCAGTCGGCGGGACGGCTTCGCCGCGTGTGATAGACCCTGAGGACTTCAATTCGCGTGGCGGTTATGCGATAGGGTATGACATAGGGCAGTCCGGCTACGGACCATTCCCGTGTTGGTCGCCCTTCCGTCACATGACCGGCATAGGGCCGTTCCTCGATCATCCTCAACGAATTCGAGACGCGTTCGATGACCGACCCTGCAGCCCGTTCATCGGTGCGCGCGATGAAGAGATGGATATCTCGTATGTCGCGAAGCGCCCGAGGAAGTAGGACGAACTTCATGAACCTTTGTTCGGAATGATGTCGGGCTCAGGAAGGGGAAGTTCGTTCGGCGTTCCAAGACTGGCCATCCACTGGAGGGCTTTTTCGCTCGATACAAATGCGCCATCATCCGCCTCACGCAGGGCTTCATCAATGGCCGCAAGATATTGTCGCCTCTCGTCCATAAATGAATCCACCGCCTCTTTGACGATGAAGGCGCGGGACCGCTTGGTGAGCTTGGCATAGGCGTCCACTTCCTTGCGGAGCTCAGGCGGGAGGCGGACGGAAAAGGTTTCGGTGTTAGAGGCCATGGTTCACACATTGAGTTCAGAGTGAACACATTGTAGCCATTTGGAGCTCAAAGCGCAATAAAAAGCCCGCAAACCGGTCTCCCGGCGCGGGCTTCAGAAACTTTGGTTCTCAGGCCTTACGCGGCCAGAGCCCGCTCGGCGTCGACATAGTTGTAACCCAAATCCTCCGCCACCGCCTTGTAGGTCACCTTGCCGAACGCGACGTTGAGGCCGTTCCTCAGATGCGGATCGTCGGCCAGCGCCCTCTTCCAGCCCTTGTTGGCAATTGCGAGACCGAAGGGCAGCGTGACGTTATTCAGCGCGAAGGTGGAGGTGCGCGCCACACCGCCTGGCATGTTGGCCACGCAATAGTGGATCACGCCGTCGACTTCGTAGGTTGGGTTGGCATGAGTTGTGGCCTTCGAGGTTTCCGCACAACCGCCTTGATCGATCGCCACATCGACCAGCACCGAACCAGGTTTCCAGCTCTTGAGCATCGCCCGGGAGATAAGCTTGGGTGCTGCGGCGCCGGGAATGAGAACGCCGCCAATCACCAGATCGGCTTCTGCGCATTCGTCTTCCACCGCTCCCTGCGTGGAGTAGAGCGTCTTCAGATGCGTGCCAAAGCGGGCGACCAGTTCTTCCATGCGGTCAGTCGATTTTTCGAGAATGGTGACATCGGCGCCAAGGCCAAGCGCCATCGCCGCAGCATTGGTGCCAACCACGCCGCCGCCGAGGATCACCACCTTGGCCGGTGCCACACCTGGAACGCCGCCCAAGAGAACGCCGCGGCCGCCTTGCGCCTTTTCAAGCGAATGCGCGCCCGACTGCACCGACATGCGGCCCGCAACCTGCGACATGGGAGCAAGCAGGGGAAGCCCGCCGCGCGCGTTGGTCACTGTTTCATAGGCAATGCAGATGGCGCCGGACTTGACGAGATCCTTGGTCTGCTCCGGATCGGGCGCGAGATGCAGATAGGTATAGAGAATCTGGCCCTCGCGCAGCATTTTGCGCTCGCCCGCCTGCGGCTCCTTCACCTTGACGATCATGTCGGCCTTGGCGAAGATTTCCTCGGCCGTCTGAATGATTTGCGCGCCCGCCTTCGTGTAATCCTCGTCGCTGACGCCGATACCGGCTCCGGCCTGTGCCTGGGCCATGACCTTGTGGCCATGGCGCACGGCCTCGCGCACCGAAATGGACGTCATGCCGACGCGATACTCGTGGTTCTTGATTTCCTTGGGAACGCCGATGAGCATGTGTGTTTCCTCCTGCGAGCAAAGTAGCGCAAACCCTTGCGAAGGATTTGCTAAAGCAAGGGCATCGAAAGCGGGTTGTTGAAATTTTGTTCGAAGAAAGTTATGATTCTTCGAATGAAATTCCCCGAACTCGACAAAATCGACAGGATCATTCTGACAGAGCTGCAGCGTGACAGCAGCAGGCCGCTGGCGGATTTGGCCTCCAAGGCTGGCCTATCGCAATCAAGCTGCCACCGGCGCGTCAAACTCCTGGAGGAGGCGAAGGTCGTCACCGGATATTCGGCGTCCCTCGCGCGTAATGCGCTTGGACTCTCCAACGAATTTTTCGTCGAAGTCTCGCTGCAGGCGCAGACAGAAGAAGCTTTTGAAAAGTTCGAGAAGGCCGTGCAGCGCGTTCCGGAAATTCTCGAATGTCATCTGATGAGCGGCCAGTTCGACTATCTCTTGCGGGTTGCCGCCGCCGACGCCGCCGATTATGAGCGCATCCACCGCTCGCGAATCTCGCGGCTGCCGGGCGTCCAGCGCATCCAGTCCTCGCTGGCGCTTCGCACCGTGAAGCCGTGGGCGGGATATCCGCTGTAGGGGAACCATGCCGCAAACCGTGCACATGCTTTGGATCGCAGGCCCGCTGACGCGGCTTGCGCGGCTCTCGCTGGCGAGCTTTGAGAGAAGGGGTTTTGAAGTGGCGCTGTGGTCCCATCGCCCGGAAGCGCTCGGCGACGTGTCGCATGCCATCCGCGATGCCTCGGAAATTACACCGTACACGGACGATCACGTGGCGCTGTCGAGTATGTTTCGGTATCGCGTGCTGGCGGAGAGGGGCGGTGTTTGGGCGGATATGGACGTCGTCGCTCTCGACGGCGCGAAATTGCCGGACGCGCCCGCCATTGCGTCGGAGAAGCGGCGTCCATTCCGTCACGGCGAGGCGACCGCCACGGGCGCGAGCCTAACGCAAGTCACGAACTGCTTCATGGCCGCAGGCGATCCCAACAGCTCCAATCTTTGGAGCAGCGCGGCAGATGCCGTGGAAGCTCTCCCCTTCCAGAGTCGCTCTTGGGAAGCGATCGGGCCGCATCTTCTCACGAAACTTATGCTCGCCGATCGAAATCATGGCGTGACAATCCTGCCTCCCGAGATTGTCGATCCCGTGGCGTGGTGGAATGTGCCGGCATACTTTCTCGAAGCCCGCGATCCGCCGCCATCGCCATTCATGCACATGTACCAATCGATCTGGACGAAACGCGGCGTCGATCCGAACGCGGCTTTCCCGCCCGATTCACTCGCCGGCCGCCTGTGGCGCGCCAACGGGCTGTGAGACCCGGCGCAGGGTCTTCCGGTCCATCCAGATCATGAACAATCCGGCGGCGATAATGATCGCGCCACCCGCGAGCGTTAAATAGCCCGGAATATCGCCGAACAAGATAAGCCCGTAGACGACTGCCCACAGCAGCCCGGTGTATTCGAAGGGTGCTACGAAATTCGACTCCGCCAGCGAATAGGCAGTGGTGAACATCAGCATGCCCATGGAGGCGACGAGGCCAATTCCCAGCATCACAACCGCATCGGAGAACGGTGGCCAAGACCACGAGCGCGTAAGGAACGCGAGGCTTTTGTGGCTTGCCGCTTCGCTGTCCACGAATAAAAAAACAAGTGTCAGTAGCAGCGCCAGGAGCAGATAGACGAAGTTCTGATGCACAGCGACTGTCCGTGCCGGAACATGACCTGCGAGCGTGCGTCCGATCATCTGGCCAAGTCCATAGGCAAAGGCGCTCCAAAGTGCCAGCAATGCGGCCGGTTCGAACAAGCCGGCGCCCGGTTTGAAGGCGATCAGCACGCCGATGAAACCCGCGATCATCGCAATGATGCGATAGAGCCTCGGCCTTTCCTTCAAGAGAAAGGGCGCAAGTCCCACGACGAAGAATGGCATGGTGAAATAGATCGTGATTGCATCGGCAATGGGAATCGCTGCGATCGCCAGGCTGAAACCTAAAAGTGCTGTTCCCATGATGAAGCCGCGGAAGAATGTTCGAGGCCACATTGGCGTCAGCAGGTTGCGCCAGCCCAGTTTCGAAACCGCCAGTGGGAGCAACACCGACATGGCAACGAGACTGCGAACCAAGAAGACTTGCTGAACCGGATAAGCTCCGCTCAGCCACTTCATCATCGCGTCCTGCGTGGAGGCGAACGAAATTGCCAAGAGGATGCAAATCAATGCGAGCACGCGGTTGTCGCCGTGCCGTTTTGCCGGGTCAATCATGGTGGATGGCGTCGGCCAGAATGCGGATGCCCGGTTCGATCTTTGCTTCGTCGATGGAGGAGAAAGCCAGCCGGAAGTAATTGCGCGGCGGATTGGCAGCGCCGAAATCTATCCGTCCCGGTTCGATCAGCACGCTCTTCGCAGCAAGACCGCGCGCCAGTTTCTCGCTGTCGAGACGCGACGGCCCCTTCACCCAAAAGCTGGTACCGCCAAACGTTGGAATGCGGCTGGCATCGGGAAGGTGTTTCTGAAGCGCGTTCCCCATCACTTCCCAGCGCGATCGATAAGCGCGGTGCAGCCTGCGGATCAGCGTGTCGTGATGGCCAAGCGAAAGGAACAGTGCTGCGGTTCTCTGGTTGTTGTTGGGCGCATGCCGGACCATCAGGCGCCTGAGCGCCCGCGCCTCCGCCAACAGCGCTCGCGGCCCCACCATGAAGCCGAGCCGCAGGCCCGGAAACAGCGTCTTCGACAGCGAGCCCACATAGATGACCCGGCCTTCGTCATCGAGCGACTTCAGCGCCGGGCAGGGTTCGTTCACGTAATTGGTTTCGAATTCATAGTCGTCCTCGATAATGACGAAGTCGCGCTTCGAGGCGAGCTTGAGCAACTCCATCCGCCGGTCGAGCGGCATCGTGACCGTCGTCGGAGACTGATGGCTGGGCGTCGTGAAGAGCAATTGCGCGTTGTTGAGCTGATCGTTGAGAACGAGGCCCTTCTCGTCCACCGGAACGAGGGAAACGTATTTGGTGCGCAGCTGAAAAATATTGCGCACATCCGGATAGCCTGGCTCCTCCATCGCAACGCGCGTGGTCGAATCGACAAGAAGACTCGTGAGCAGGAACAGCGCATTCTGCGCGCCTAGCGTCACCAGGATCTCGTCGTTCTCAGCCATGATGCCGCGCCGCGGCAGAATGCGGCGGCGGATTTGTTCGACGAGCAATGGATCGTCGAACGCCCAGGTGTCGTTGGTCCACGAGCCGAGCCACTTCTTGCCGAGCGCCTGCCGCGTGCAGTCGCGCCACTCCGCAAGCGGAAAGAGATTGTGATCCACCTGGCCGTAGATGAAAGGATAAGTGTAGCTCTGCCAGTCGAGGGGCTTCGAAATATTCTCCTGCCGCGCAGGCGCTATGATCGTGCGGCCCTTCCAGTCGAGACCCGGCAGTTTTCTGCGTGGTGGTGCTGCGGGTGCAACGCTCTCCATCGCTTTCTCGGACACGTAGTAGCCCGAACGTTCCTTCGCCGCGAGATAACCGTCGTCGAGCAGGCCCTGATAGGCAAGCACGACGGTATTGCGCGACACGCCGAGCGATTTCGCCATCTTGCGCGTCGATGGGATCGGCTCGTTCCGCGCCAACTGCCCATCGAGGATGGCGGAGACCAATGCCTCGCGAATCTGCGTCTGCAGGCTCGCATGTTCGTTGCGGCGGATGTGCACGAGCCAGTCGCGCATGGCATGGTCCTTGGGAAAAGCGTTGCTGGACCTATGATAGGGCCAATTTGGACCGTAAGGTAGAGCCGAGTGGAGATATGTCCCAGGCCATGGCCGAACCCCTGATCGAAACATCGCCCAAGACCTGGGACGAGATCAAGACGACCACCTGCTACATGTGCGCCTGCCGCTGCGGGATCAAGGTCTATCTCAAGGACGGCACGGTCACATACATCGAAGGCAACCGCGATCATCCGGTGAACAAGGGTGTGATCTGCGGCAAGGGTGCGGCCGGCATCATGCAGCACTATTCGCCGGCGAGACTGACGAAACCGCTGCTCCGCGTGGGCGAGCGGGGCGAAGGCGAATTCCGCGAGATCGAATGGGAAGAGGCGATGCGGATCGCCACGCTGTGGCTCTCGCAGATCCGCAACGACAATCCGCGAAAACTCGCCTTCTTCACCGGCCGCGATCAATCGCAGGGCCTGACCGGCTGGTGGGCTTCGCAATTCGGAACGCCCAACTACGCCGCCCATGGCGGGTTCTGTTCGGTGAACATGGCCGCCGCCGGGCTTTACACCATCGGCGGCTCGTTCTGGGAGTTCGGCGAGCCGGACTGGAAGCACACCAAGTATTTCCTGCTCTTCGGCGTTGCCGAGGATCATGCCTCGAACCCGATTAAGGCAGGCCTCGGCAAGCTCAAGGAGCGCGGCGCCAAGTTCGTATCGGTCAATCCAATCAAAACGGGATATTCGGCGATTGCCGACGAATGGATCGGCATCAGGCCAGGCACGGACGGCTTGTTCGTCTCTGCATTGATTCACGAGTTGCTCTCGGCCCAGATGATCGATGGCGAACAGCTGATGCGCCACAGCAATGCGCCGTGGCTCGTTCTCGAAAATCCCGGCGCTCACGATCATGGTCTCTTCGCACGCTCGGCGGCGGGAGTTCCGCAAGTGTGGGACACGCATTCGAACTCACCGCTTTCCGCGCAATCGAGCGATGCGCTGCCCGCATTGATGGGCCGCTTTACGTTGCCCGATGGCCGCAAAGTTGTGACCGCGTTTCAGCTTCTGGCCGAACGCTTCACTGCACCCGAACACGCGCCGGAAGCTGTGGCCGAACGCTGCGGCGTCCCAGCGGCGACCATCAAACGCATTGCCGCCGAACTCGCCGATGTCGCCTTCAACCAGACCATCGAGCTTGATGTTCCGTGGACGGATTATGCCGGAAGGCGGCATGCCAAGATGCTGGGTCGCCCGGTCTCGATGCACGCCATGCGCGGTATTTCGGCTCACTCCAACGGTTTTCACACCTGCCGGCTCATCCACGTTCTTCAGATACTGCTCGGCACCATCGATGTTCCCGGCGGTTTCCGCTACAAGGCGCCGTTTCCAAAACCGGTGCCGCCCGGCGTGCGGCCCGCAGGCAAGCCGCACCAGGTGAAGCCCAACACGCCACTCGCTGGTCCTCCGCTTGGTTTCGTGGTGAGCCCGGACGACTTGCTGGTCGATGCCGATGGAAAGCCGCAACGGATCGACAAGGCCTATTCCTGGGACGCGCCGCTTGCCGCGCATGGCATGATGCACACCGTCATCACCAATGCGGCAAATGGCGATCCTTACACCATCGATACCCTGTTCATGTACATGGCCAACATGAGCTGGAACTCGGCCATGAATGTGCCGGATACGCTCAAGAACCTGACAGCCAAGCGCGCCGACGGTGAGTATGTGATCCCGCACATCATCTACTCCGATGCCTATGCCTCCGAGATGGTGCACTACGCCGATCTCGTGTTGCCTGACACCACCTATCTCGAGCGCTGGGATTGTATCTCGCTCTTGGACCGCCCGATCTCGGAAGCCGATGGTCCGGCGGATTCGATTCGCCAGCCCGTTGTGGAGCCGGATCGCGATGTGAGGCCGTTCCAATCCGTGCTGCTCGATCTCGGCACAAGGCTCGGGCTGCCGGGCATGACGAGGCCCGATGGCACGCCACGCTATCCGGGAGGATATCCCGACTATCTTGTAAACCATGAACGCGCACCGGGCTTAGGCCCGCTTGCGGGATGGCGCGGGGCGAATGGTACGTTGAACGGCAAAGGCCCGCCCAATCCGAAACAGCTCGAAAAATATATCGAGAATGGCTGCCACTGGTTTCTCGAGCTGCCGGATCACATGAAATACTATCGCCATGTGAACTGGGACTATCTCGATTGGGCGGTGTTCTTTGGTTTTCTCGGACGCCCCGAACCGATCTTTCATCAGGTGTACAGCGAACCCCTGCAGAAATTCCGCCTCGCGGCGGAGGGCCATGGCAAGATTGTGCCACCAGAACATCACCGCGAACGCATCGCGAAGTACTTCGATCCGCTGCCTTTCTGGTATCCGCCGCTCGACGAGGGAGCGGAGTTCGAAATGCATGCCGTCACCCAGCGGCCCATGGCCATGTATCATTCATGGGGATCGCAGAACGCCTGGCTTCGGCAAATTCTCGGCCGCAACTGGCTCTACATGCATCGCGGTCGCGCCGACGAACTCGGCATTACCGATGGCGATTGGGTCGTCGTCACCTCGCGCCACGGCCGCATCAAGGTACAGGCAAAGCTCATGGATGGCGTCGAGCGCAACACGGTGTGGACCTGGAATGCCATCGGAAAACGCTCCGGTGCATGGAACCTTGACTCGGCGTCGCCCGAGTCGAAAAAAGGATTCCTGCTCAATCACTTGATCTCCGATCTTCTCCCCGAACGCGAAGGCGGCTACCGCTACTCCAACAGCGATCCGGTGACCGGTCAGGCCGCGTGGTACGATCTCCGGGTGAAGGTGGAGAGGGCAAGCGATCAGGGCGAGGAGAGCGCCCCACAATTCCGTACACTGAAGAAATTGGCGGGGAGGGTAAGATGATCGCGATGCAATTCATCCTTCCCCCGGCGGGGGAAGGTGGCGCGAAGCGCCGGAAGAGGGCCTTGCCGCTCGCGCGATACGCAAGACTGAAGCACCGCATCATTCCTCAAAACCCTCATCCGGCGCTTCGCGCCACCTTCTCCCGATGGGAGAAGGGTGAGGCCGAATTCTCGGGAGACAATCGCTCGTGACTTCTCTCCCTCCGCCATCCGCAAAGAAACTCGGCCTCGTCATCGACCTCGATACCTGCGTCGGCTGCCAGGCCTGCGCGACTTCGTGCAAGGAGTGGAACACTCAGGGTTACTCCGCTCCACTGAATGACGAGCAACCGTATGGCAGCGATCCCTCCGGCGTCTGGCTCAACCGTATCCATGGTTATGAAGTGCGCGAAGAGGGGAGAGACGACTCTCGCATCGTGAACTTCCCGCGCTCGTGCCTGCATTGCGAGGAACCGGCCTGCGTCACGGTGTGCCCGACCGGCGCGTCCTACAAGCGCGCCGAAGATGGCATCGTGTTGGTCAATCCCGAAACCTGCATCGGCTGCAAACTGTGTTCATGGGCCTGCCCCTATGGCGCGCGTGAATACGACTATAGCCATGGCGTCATGAAGAAGTGTACGCTCTGCGTGGATCGCATCTACAACGAAAATTTCGTTGAGGAAGACCGGATCCCTGCCTGTGTCAAAGCCTGCCCCACCGGCGCGCGTCACTTCGGCGATCTGGGCGATCCTCAATCCGATGTGTCGTTACTGGTGGCAAAGCGCGGCGGATACGATCTCCTGCCCGAAATGGGCTACAAACCGGTCAACAAATATCTGCCGCCGCGCGCAAGGCGCGATGCCACGAACTCTCCAAAGCAAGCGCTGCCGAAGGGCGATGGCTCGGCCATGGACCGCCTCTTCGCCTGGGCCGACCGCCTTCTGAGCCGCGGCCGCGAGAACGATCAGCGCATGGAAGCGCCCGCCGAAGACCGCTCCGGATTGCTGGAAGGCTGAACGCGTGCATCCAGCGTACTCGGTTATTCTTTTCACGGTCGCTTCGGGCGCGGGCTACGGCCTGCTGGCGCTGCTCGGCCTTGTGGGCTTCAATCATGGTCCCGCATCGAGCGCCGCTTTCGCAATCACGACGATGATCATTGCTCTGGCGCTCATCACAACCGGGCTTCTTTCGTCGACCCTTCATTTGGGCAGGCCCGAACGCTTCTGGCGGGCATTCTCGCAATGGCGCTCGTCATGGCTTTCGAAGGAAGGCATCGCCGCCGTCATGACGTATCCGGTGGCGCTTGCCTTTGGCGCCGTATGGTCAGGGCTCGTCGATGCACCATCGCTGATTGCGCCGCTCGGCATCCTCACAGTCATCATGTGCGCTATCACTGTTTTCTGCACCGGCAAAATCTATTCAACCCTCAAAACCATCCGCGCGTGGAATCATCCGCTGACGGTTCCGGCTTATCTCATATTCGCACTGGCAACGGGCGCGTCGCTGCTGATGCCCATCGCATGGTTCTTCGACCGCTTCCAGGCCGCACAAGTGATGATCGCGGGATTTGCTCTCATCGCCGCGAACATCGTCAAGTTCCTCTACTGGCGCTCTTTTGATGCAGCACCTCGCTCTCACACCATGGCCGCCGCCACGGGACTCGGCCCCGGCGTGCGCCAATGGGAAGTGCCGCACACGTCGGCCAATTTCATTCTGAAAGAGATGGGCTACGCCGTCGCGCGCAAGCATGCTTTGAAGCTTCGCGCCGCGGTCTATCTCCTGATTGGAGTGGCGCTGTTTGCGGCACTCTTGTCGTTGCTCGTAATCCCAGCCATCTGCCTGCTCGCCGCCCCATTCGCTCTCGCCGCCGCCGCTGTCGAGCGTTGGCTCTTCTTCGCCGAGGCCCAACACGTATCATCGCTTTACTACGGAGCCGAACGCGCATGATGCGCTGGTTCGATGATTGGTATGTAGTCGAGGATATTGCACAAGGCGTCTTCGCGATTGGCGAACCCAAGTACGAGCAGCTGAACTGGAGCTATCTGCTCGAAGGCGAGCGCGAAGCGCTGCTTTTCGACACCGGCCCTGGCGAGCGCAACATCAAACCCGTTGTCGAGAGTCTGACGAAGAAACCGCTCACCGTGCTGCCGTCGCACTTGCACTATGACCACATCGGCAATCTCAAGCACTTCGAGACGTTAACCTTCGCCGATTTGCCGCTGCTGCGATCTTTCGAGAAGAACGGCCTCATCGAACCGCCCTACGATTATGTGCTCGGTGCGGAGGAGGGCAGGGTCTGGACCAACGTCAAAGCCAGCAGGTGGTTATCCGTATACGGAACAATTGATCTGGGCGGCCTCTCCGCCACTCTGCTTCACACCCCCGGCCATTCGCCAGAGTCGGTGTCGCTGCATATCCCTTCTCGAAATCTCCTGCTCGCCGCGGATTTTGTTTATCCCGGCCCGCTTTACGCCCAAGTCCCCAATGCCAGCCTTCCCGACTACCTCGAGACCGTTCTGCGCCTCCGCGACACAATTCCGCCCGGCACCACGATCCTCTGCGGCCATGGCGAAGCGCCGGATTCACAGGCACCTCGCCTCTATCATGCCGACATTGCCGATCTCGCCTCGGCGTTGACCGCCATCCGCGACGGCAAAGCCACGCCAACCACCTGTGATCCCTACGAATTCCGGATCAATTCCCGGATGACGCTTTTGGCCTCGAAAGCGTCCTTTGGGGCTTGGCAAGCGCCCTGAAAATCATATAAAGACTTCTTTATATAGTTGAGGATCCCCATGGCCCGTCCGTCTTTCACCGAAGCTCTTGCCACGCGCCCATGGCTCTTGGCCGATGGCGCGACCGGCACCAATTACTTCCAGATGGGCCTTGTCTCAGGCGATGCTCCCGAGCTCTGGAACATTGACCATCCGGACCGGGTTCGCTCGCTGCACCGCCGTTTCATCGAAGCCGGCGCCGACATCATTCTCACCAACACCTTCGGCGGAAACCGCCATCGCCTGAAGCTACACAACGATCAGCACCGGGTTCGCGAACTCAACATGGCGGCGGTGAAAAACGCGCGCCTGGAAGCCGATGCAGCTGGCCGCACGGTTTTCGTTGCGGGTTCCATCGGCCCCACCGGTGAGATCTTCCAGCCTGTCGGCACGCTTTCCCACGACGAGGGTGTCGCCGCGTTTGAAGAGCAGGCGAAGGCGCTGGCCGAAGCCGGCGTCGATGTGCTGTGGATCGAAACCATGTCCTCGGAAGAGGAACTGCGCGCCGCCGTCGAAGGTGCCGCGAAAACGGGGCTTCCGATCGTCACCACCATGAGCTTCGATACCAACGGCCGCACCATGATGGGCATTACGCCCGCGGCCTTCGGCGCATTGGCTGCATCGCTGCCGGTGCAACCCGCGGCCATTGGCGCCAATTGCGGCGTCGGCGCATCCGAGCTTGTGGCAACCGTCATGGGCATCACAGCGGCACGTCCCGACGCGAATGTCGTTGCCAAGGGCAATTGCGGCATCCCGCAATATGTCGATGGCCACATCCACTACACCGGCACGCCGGAACTGATGGCGGATTACGCTCGGATCGCGCTCGACGCTGGCGCGAAAATCATCGGCGGTTGCTGCGGCACAAGCCCGGAACACCTCGCCGCCATGCGCAAGTCGCTGGAAACCTACACGAAAGGCACGCGTCCCTCGATCGAACTGGTCGAGCAACGTTTGGGCCCGGTCTCGGTGCTCGCCAAAGGCATCGACACCGCCGCCGCCGGAGCCGCCCGCCGCGAACGCCGCCGGGGTTGATACGTATCAAGCCGGGAACTTTCCGGCCCGGCTAAGGTTGCCGGATCATGAACCCATCATTTCTCATTGGCGCGACTTGGGGCTTCCCCAACGCCTCGGTCGATCACATCGAGACTCATGCCGCGCATGTGTTTTTGGTGGTCGACCGCGCGTACAAAATCAAGAAACCGGTGAAGCTGCCCTATCTCGATTTCTCGACCGTCGAGAAGCGCCGCGCGGTATTGGCGCGGGAGCTCGAGATCAACCGCGCCTACGCGCCAGATATCTACCTCACCGTTGCGGAAAAGCTCGGCGAACCCGTGCTTGTGATGGAGCGCTTCGACACGCGGGCAATTCTCTCCGCGAAGGTAGCGCGTGGCATTGACGATGCACTGGCGAATGATCTGGCGCAAATGGCTGCCGAGGCTCACGCCATTTCAAAACCCGCAACTGCTGCCGGCCATGCGATCATGCGTGGCCTTGAAGCACAACTGAACCAAGCCTTTGCGGCATCGCCGGATCTATTCCCGGCAGCCGAGGCGAAAACCTTCAAGGACCGCTATGCAGCGATGCTGCGCCGTGCCGCTCCATTGCTCGATCGCAGGTCAACTGCGGGCCATGTCCGCCGCTGCCACGGCGACATGCATTGCGGCAATATCGCCGTGATCGGAAACAAGCCCACGCTCTTCGACGCCATCGAGTTCAGCGAGAAGATCGCCACCATCGATGTACTTTACGACCTTGGATTCTTGCTGATGGACCTCCTGCGTCACCGTCAGCCGCGCGCCGCCAACATTGTGCTCAACAGATACCTCCATCTGCGGCGTTCGGAAGAAGATCTCACAGGTCTCGAAGCTCTGCCGCTGTTCCTCGCCACGCGCGCGGGCGTGCGCGCACTCGTCACCGCCGATCTTGTTCACGAGCTTCCAGTTTCTCAATCGTTCCGCCAGCGCGGCGAGGCGCGGGATTACTTTCGCGCCGCCCTCTCTTTTCTGGACCCAAGCGAAGCCCGCCTTGCCTGCGTCGGCGGCCTGTCGGGCACCGGCAAGTCGACAATCTCGGCGTCGCTTGCTCCCGGGATCGGCGCGCCGCCCGGCGCTATCCATATCCGCAGCGACATCGAGCGCAAAGTGATGGCGGGCATCGCCGAGACCGAAAGGCTTCCCTCCGAGTCCTACACTCCAGAAGCTTCCGAGAAGGTCTATCAACAGGTGATACGCCGTGCCGAAGCCGCACTTGCCGCGGGCCACTCCGTCATCCTCGATGCCGTGTTCGCGATGCCGCGCGAAAGATCAGCCGTCGAAGCGCTGGCAAAGAAACACGGCGCGCGCTTCAATGGCCTCTGGCTCGAAGCTCCGCCAAGGATCCTTCGGACCCGCCTTGATGCCCGCCGCCTCGATGCCTCCGATGCCGACGCGGCGGTTCTCGAGCGCCAACTCGGGTACGATCTGGGCGAGATCGGATGGCGGCGCACGGATGTGAGCGGCACGCCAGAAGATGCCATAAAGGCTGCGCGAGAGGGTATCGATGCCTGACTAACCGAGCGGCGGCGCTTCGATCTGGCAAACCGCGGAGCCAAAGCATCTGCAAGCGGGGTTTGGCCTGCCCGCCGCGAGCACGGACTCGATGTCGGTGCGGGTAACGCCCATCCCGTGAAGCGCGGAGTTGCCGAGGCGTTCGACGGAGTGGCGGAGCGCGCGCATGGCGACGCGTTTTGCAAAGCGGTGTCCGATTAGTCTGGCAAAGTTGGCCATCGTCACGTCTCTCAAATAAATACCGTACCGAAACCTTCAACTCGATTGGGTTCCGGTATCGGTCGCTTGGCTTAAATGGCGGCGCGCGTTTCCGGGGGCGACAACGCGCGCCGCTCGCGTCGTCCGGAGTGATTCTCCGGAAACGCTGGGTTTCTTGTGGCCGCGCCTATAACCCAATTGGGCGGGGCAGACTTTGAGGCGGCCTTGATTTTTCTTGAGACGGCCTTGATAAAGCAATGCCTTCAACCGGAAGCCGCAGAACGGAAGCTGGCACAATGATCCTAAAATTCGACCAGTTCCTTATCGATAAGGAGAAGTTCGAGCTCCGGAAAGCTGGCGAGATCGTACCAGTTGAGCCGCAAGTCTTTGAACTTCTTGTCTATTTGGTTCAGAACCGGGACCGGGTCATAGGCCACGAGGAACTTTTCGCGAAGATCTGGGACGGCCGTATCGTTTCCCAGTCGACTCTCACCAGCAGAATCAACGCCGCCCGCGCGGCAATTGGCGACGATGGCGGCAAGCAAGCGTTGATCAAGACGGTTCCGCGCAAGGGTTACCGGTTTGTCGGCCAGGTGAAGGACGAGCAGTCCACCGCGGCCACCCCGCCGTCCGGTCCGGTGACAGCCATCCGCCAGGACATCCAGTTTTGCCAGTCCAGGGACGGCACCCGAATCGCTTATGCCTCAAGCGGCGCCGGCCCCTTGATTGTCAAAGCCGCGAACTGGATGTCGCATTTGGAGTTCGAGTGGCAGGGGCCAGTTTGGGGACATTGGTTGGCAGCGATCTCGGAGCGGCACCGGCTCGTGCGCTACGACGGCCGCGGAAACGGTCTCTCGGCGCGTCATGCTGAGGATTTGTCTATTGCCGCGATGGTGGCTGACCTGGAGGCGGTGGTGGCGTCGATTGGCGCTCAGCGCTTCACGTTGTTCGCCATTGGGCAGGGCTGCGCCACCGCCATCGCTTACGCCGCGCGGCATCCGGACAAGGTGGCGAAGCTCATTCTTTATGGCGGTTACTCGCGGGGCTGGCGCGCTCGCGGCGACGTCAAGGAGATCGCCTGGCGTTCGGCACTCGGAACCTTGATTGACGAAGGCTGGGCCAGGGGCGCCACGGCGTTCCGGCAGATCTTCACCTCGCTCTTCATGCCGGGCGGCAGCCCGGAGCAAATGGACTGGTACAACGAGCTTCAGCTCATGACCGCGGAGCCCGCCATGGCGCGGCGGCTGCACGATGCATTTGGTGACCTCGACGTGTCTGAGACCATGAAAAAGGTCACGGTCCCAACTTTGGTACTGCACGCGCGGAACGATGTGATCTGCCCCTTCGATGCCGGCCTCGCCATCGCCGCGGGCATCCCCGGCGCACGCTTCGTTCCGCTCGAAAGCGTCAATCACATTCTGCTGGAGGACGAACCCGCCTTCGCCCGCTTCGTCGCGGAAGTGAATGCTTTCGCCAGCAACTCTAAGGATGTGCGGTTGGTATCGAGCAGGTAATTCCGCTCAAGACTTGTCCCACTCGAACTTCTGCGTCACCTTGGGCCGCGCCAGCATGAAGCAGTCGCACATCAGCTGCAGCGGCGAGCAGTCGGCATCGGTGATCTTCGATTTCAAGAGCCGCGTGAATTTCGCATAGATCAATTCGTATTCTTCGAGCGGCGCTTCCATGATGATCTTGCCGTTGACAGCGAGAACCGAACCGCCTTTGGTCAATTTGAGTTTCATTCCATCGCGTGTGCCCACATCGATGTCCCAGGTCTGCTCGCCGCGCTGACGCCAGTCGAGCAACATGGAAAGATCGGCCGCAGCGCCGTCGCCGCGCTTGAACTTGATCTCGGCGCCGATCGCCGTTGCCGAATTCTCCGGCACTTCGATCACGCCACCCTCGACAAAGATCGGCTCCGGCATGATCTTGGTGACGATCGAGAGCGCGTTGATGCCTGGATCGAACACGCCAAAGCCGCCCGGCTCCCAGATCCATTGCTGCCCCGGATGCCACTTGTTGACGTCCTCCTTCCAGGTCACGCGCAGGAAATTTACATGCTTGCCCTTGAGCCGCTTTTTCGCTTCGTCAACCGCCTTGTTGTAGCGCGAATGCCAGGTGGCATAGAGCACGCGGCGTTTCTTCTTGGCATAAGCGATCATGTCCACCATTTCGCCGACCGTCGGCGTCGGCGGCTTTTCGATCAGCACGTGATAGCCGGCATCGAGCGCTTCCTTCGCCATTGCCAGCCGTATGGATGGCGGCGTGCATAGCGCCACGGCATCGACGGGAGTCTTGCTCTTGATGAGGTCCGCGAGTGTCTCGAAATTCGGCACGCCGCCAGCCTTCGCGTTGCGGCTGACGCCGGCTACGAGCTTGAAGTTCCGATTCTTGGCGATGCAGGGCAGATGCTGGTCACGGGCAATCTTGCCGAGTCCAACGACAGCGATGCGAATGGGCATGAAACTCTCTCGGGTGATGATGGTCGCAGGCTAGCGCCGTTGTTGAGGACGCGAAAGAGGCTGCGAACGAGACAAGAGCGATGCAGCGGAGCCACAATCAGGCGGTTGGCCGCAGGTTTTCCACAGGTGTGGAAAGCTTGCGCGCTGCGTCGCCGCTGACCCAACGTCCGACGCCGCGTTCTACGGGGTCAAAGCGCCTGTTATGCTTCGCGAACTTGTCCACAACGGCCTGTGGAAAAGCTGTTGAGGAATGGTGGCGGAAGAGTGCCGTCTGCCCGCCGTGACGGCGGCGTTATGAACAGTCCCGCAATTTGGAAGCTCAAAAGCCCCCGCCGCCGATGCGTTTGCGGAACCTGAGATTACAGTGGCGTCAAGGGGCGTAAGGGGAGTGGTGGACATGGCGGCAGGATTGCGGCTCGTTCCGTTTGCGTTGGCGGTCCTGTTAGGCGGTTGCGAGTCATCGATCTATCGCACGGACTATCTGGACGGCGGCAAAAGCGTCGTGACTGATGCAAAGCAGCGCATCGTCACCAACACCAAGGGTAATGTGTCCTGGGGCAAGAACCGGCCGAAGCGCATCGTCTGCGCCGAACCGAGCCCGGACGTCGCCGAAGCTTTGTCGAAGGCAATCTCCGCGTCGTTCGCCGGCGCCGCGCAAGGGAGAGGCAATGTCAATGCCGAAGTATCGGCCTCGATGTCGACAGCCGTCGTGCAGCTCGGCGAGCGCCTGGCGACGGTGCAGTTGCTGCGCGATGGTCTCTATCGCGCCTGCGAAGCCTATTCGAACGGCGCCATCTCGGATGCCACCTACTCGCTCATCGTCAGCCGCGTGGACCAGACCATGGTGGCGCTGCTCGGCATGGAAATGGCGGCGGGGGCTTTTGGGCGAGACTTGGCAGCGATCGGCGGGAGTGCGGGCGGTAATACTGGTTTGTCGGAAGCTGACAAGCAAGAGGTTGAGAAGTTGCGGCAGCAGGAAGCCACCGCGGCAGGCGAGGTAGCCAAGCAACGAGCGATAGAGGAAAATGCCAACAAGAGGGTTGCAGACCTCAACAATGACCTCCTCGCTGCTCGCGGCACCGATGAAGAACCGAATGTGAGACAGGACATCAACGAAAATATTGCCGCAAGAGACGACGCCCGGGCCGCGCGAGCCCAGGCGGAAGCGACGGTTGCGACGACACGGGGGCAAATCGCGGAGTTGCAATCAGTTTCGAGTTTCAGTTCCACGACAGCACGAGCGGGTGGCGGAGCCATCGGAGGCAGCGCTGGAAATGCGGCATACGTTGCGCAAATCCAGCAGACCTTCACCGACCAGGACAAGCTTGGACCGCTCTTGGCCTCTTGCGTGACGGCGCTCGATTCGAGTTCCGTTTACAAAGCCCACGTTCATCGCGGCCAAGACATTGAACCGGATCGCGATGCCGAAGGCAATCTTCTGCCTACAGGCCCGCGCACGACACCATTGAGTGATCTCTGCTTCAGAATGATGGTTCCGAATAGCGAAGGTAAGAGCGTACTCACCGGACTGTTCGAGGAGCGCAACAATCACGCAGCCCGCCTGCAGCTCTTGAAGACGACGAAAGATGTTTTCGACCTCTACCATGAAAAATGCAGCGCTCCGGGCTCGGAGAAAAGCTACGCCTGCAAGAATCTCACCAAAATGCTGGCCGAGAAAGTGCTGTAGATAAGCCTCACGCCGTCAGTCGATACAGCGAGCGCAGAAAATCATCCACCTCCGCCTCCGTGTTGTAGTGCGCCAATCCCACTCGCAGCACGCCGCCCTTGTCCATGAGGTCCATGCGGTTGATTGGCTCGATTGCGTAGTTGTGGCCTGACCAGACGAAAATGTTGTCGGCGGCAAACGTCTTGGCAAGATCGGCGGGGCTATGGCCATCCAGCGTGAACGACACCGTCGGCACGCGCCGGTGCATGGCGTTGCCGGATGCGATACCGCGGATGGTGAGGCCTTTGAATTCGCGCAGGCCCTCGATCAGGCGAAGCGTGAGTTTCTGTTCGTAGCCGGCAAGCACGTTCCACGCCGACGAAATGCGCTTGGCCCGTGTTTCGCCAGAGCCGAACTGCTCCAGATATTCAATGGCCCCGATACAGCCCGCCATTCCCTCATGCGAGAGCGTTCCGGTTTCGAACTTGTGCGGCAAGTCATCGCCCGCCGGGCGCAGTTTGTAGGCGAAGGTTTCCTTGAGCAGGCCTTCGCGGCCCCACAATACGCCCTGATGCGGTCCGAACCACTTGTACGCGGAGGACACAACGACATCCGCGCCGAGGTCCTGCACGTCGATGGCCAAATGCGGCGCGTATTGAACGGCGTCGACGTAGATAAGCGCACCTGCCGATTTGGCTTCCGCTGCAAACCGCTTCACGTCGTTGATGGTTCCGGTGCAGTTCGAAGCGTAGCCAAGCGCCACGAGCCGCGTCTTCTCGTTCAGAACTTTCGTCAATGCATCGTCGGGGAACTCGTAAGTAGAAGCGTCGAAATCCATGAACCGCACGGTCAGCCCACGGTCCTGCGCCAAGAGAAGCCAGGGCGATACGTTCGCGTCGTGATCCATCCGCGACAGCACGATCTCGTCACCCGGCTTGAACTGCTGCCCGAGGCAGCGCGACATGTGGAAGGTCAGCGTCGTCATGTTCTGGCCGAACACGATCTCGGAGGCGGACTTGGCATTGTAGAAGTCTGCGCAAGCTTGATGAGCCTCGTTCACCAATGCTTCCGCAGCCACCGTCGTAGTGAAGTACCCGCCGAGATTGGCATTCTTCGAAGTCAGCGCATCGACAGTCCTGTCGATCACCTGCTTCGGGACCTGCGTTCCCGCCGGGTTATCAAAGTAAACGCGGGGTTTACTTTTATCGCTGATAGAAAGTGCCGGAAATTGCGCCCGCGCTGCTAAAACATCGAACATGAACACCCCGATTTTCCACGTAGCTTTGCCGGATCGCCGCAACGCCGGCAACCCCGGCCTTGCGTCAGCCGTCGCTTTCCGGCAAGTGGTGGTCGCGCGGGAGCCGCGTCTTTCGGCGATCGCAAGCTATCTTTGTTGTCCGTACTGGCCGGAGTTGCCCCATGAGCGAAGAAGGCGAACTTGACCTCAATTCCCTCAACGATGAGGAGTTGACTCAGCAAGTCCACGACGACCTCTACGATGGCCTGAAAGAGGAAGTGGAGCAGGCCGTTCACATCCTGCTGGGCCGTGGCTGGGCTCCTTACAAGGTGCTGACCGAAGCTCTTGTCGAAGGCATGCGCATCGTCGGCATCGATTTCCGCGATGGCATTCTCTTCGTGCCGGAAGTTCTGCTGGCCGCCAATTCGATGAAGGCTGGCATGTTCATCCTCCGCCCGTTGCTCATCGCAACCGGCGCCCCACGCCAGGGAAAGATGGTGATCGGAACCGTCAAGGGCGACATTCACGACATCGGCAAAAACCTCGTCGGCATGATGATGGAGGGAGCTGGCTTCGAGGTGATCGATCTCGGCATCAATAACTCGGTCGAGAAATACATGGGCGCAATCGAGGAGCACAAGCCAGACATTCTCGGCATGTCGGCGCTGCTCACCACCACCATGCCCTACATGAAGGTGGTCATCGATACTCTGAAGGAAAAGGGCATGCGCGACGATTATGTCGTTCTGGTCGGCGGTGCGCCACTCAACGAGGAATTCGCCAAGGCCATCGGCGCCGATGCCTATTGCCGCGACGCAGCCGTGGCGGTCGAAACCGCCAAGAGCTTCATGGCCAGGAAGCACAACCAGCTGGCGGCGGCGAGCTAGTAGGGCGTCTTGACGCCCAGCCCGTCGATCTGTCCGAACTCCGCTGAATTGTAGGTCAGGACGTCCCACCCGAGGCTGACTGCCGTTGCCGCGATGATGAGATCGTGGGGGCCAAGCATTTTGCCCTTGCGCTTTTGTTCGGCCCAAATTCGAGCATGCACCTCCGCAACGCGGGAGTCGAAATCGATGGCGCGCATCGTTTGCAGGACATGGTCGATGAACGCCCTCCGTCTTGCTACAATGGCGGGGCTCGCGGCGAAATGAAGTCCAACGGTGATTTCCGAAATTGTGATTGTGGACACCGCCACGTCTTCGTCCGAAGGCAGTACGCTCCGCCACTCTGAATTCCGCTCGCGTTCGGCGCGGACCAGAATGCTGGTGTCGACGATCACTCCCATGGGTCTTTAGGAGTTGGAAGCGACCTGCGCAGTTCAACAAGTTGCTCTTCGAAGAGTTTCGAGTCCTCCGGGTCGAGCCGCGGGCCAGAGTCGACCCTCTCAAGAAACTCGCCCCAAGTAATCCCCTTGCGCGCGCCAGGTTCTATGCGCACGGCCACTTCTCCACCGCGCGTCACCTCAAAGCTTTCGCCCCGGTATTGGGCGCGGTTGAGGATGTCGGAGAAGTTGCGGGCGGCTTCCGTTGCGGTAATTCTGGTCATGGCGGTTCTCTGATAATCCGATTATCTGATTATCAGAAAATCAGATTCCGTGCAACGCCGTATTGTGGGGATACTCCGCCGCTCTAAGTGATGCCCTGGTAACCCAAATTTCCGATAGTGAAGCCCCTATGACTCTGGTCAACCTCACCCCTTCGGAGGAATTCTCCTTTGCCGCTGGCAAGGGCGACGTTCTGCTGATCGCCTGCGGGGCGTTGGCGCGGGAGATCGTCGACCTGATCGAGCGGAACCGCTGGACTGCCTTCGATCTGCAATGCCTCCCGGCGAAATGGCACAATACGCCGGACAAGATCGTGCCCGCGATCGCGGTGAAACTGAAAGAGGCAAAGGGCCGCTACAGAAAGATATTCGTCCTCTATGGCGATTGCGGCACGGGCGGGATGCTCGACAAGCTTCTGGACGAAGAGGGCGTCGAGCGCATCGAGGGCCCGCACTGCTACGCGTTCTTCTCTGGAAACGCTGACTTCACGAAGCGCGAGGACGAGGATTTCGGCACGTTCTATCTGACCGACTATCTTGCACGCCACTTCGACCGGTTGATTTGGCAGGGGTTGCGCCTCGACCGGCATCCCGAGTTGCTGTCCATGTATTTCGGCAACTACAAAAAAATCGTCTATCTGGCGCAGACCCGTGACGAAGAACTCGCCAAGAAGGCGATAGCCGCGGCGAAGAAGCTTGGCTTGGCTTACGAGTACCGCTTCACCGGTTACGGCGAACTCGCAACCGACCTGGCCAAACGCGCCTGATCACGACTGCGGCAAGCGATAGTCGCCGCCCGCGATCTCGTAGTAGTCGCCGGCATCCGCGACATAGATGTGGCCTGCGAGTTTCAAATCCGTCTTACCATCGATTGAGCCGGCGCAAACCGAAGTGACATCGCTGCCGTCTTTCTTCCAGAATAGCGTTGATCCGCAAGCGCTGCAGAACCCGCGTCGCGCACTCTCGCTGGCGCGATACCAGGCAAGCGTATCGGATTTCAGCATCGCGAGGTCTTTGTCCGCCGTATGGGTCGAAGCCCAATAATTGCCGGTTTGCTTGCGGCACTGATTGCAGTGACAGGCGATCACGCTGTCAAGCGGTCCGCGCAACTCGAAGCTGACGCCGCCACACAAGCACGAACCGGTCTTCATCTCGCGAACTCCTTCGACAAGGCCTTTATATGCTCGGGCCCAATGCCGCAGCATCCGCCAAGAATCGATACGCCCAATTCCTTCCATGCTCTCGCCTTTGCCAAAAGCAAAGTGGGCGGAATGACATCGATGAACTGCCAATCCGGCATCTTGAAATAGCCGCTCTCGGGATACGCCCCCATCGCTCCCTGCCAGAATGTCTTGAGGAGTGGGATGGCCATATCGGTATCG
>JBJXGL010000031.1:0-39778 GCA_046160365.1 Aestuariivirga sp.
ATGTTGTGCTCAAGCGAGAGCGAAGGATCTTCCTCGATCAGTTTCGCAATCGAACTCGTGAGCTTCACCTCGTCCTTGCGGTCGCTGACCGCGATCGCCATGCCGAACACGCCGGGCGCTGCCGCAACCGCGATCAGCTGCGGCGTTGTGCCCTTCGTGGTCGAGATAGTTTCTCCGGTTGCGAAATTCTCGAGCCGGCCCAGCGCCACCGTATCGCCGGCTTGCGCCTTCGCGATCTTGACCGGGTTGACGCCCATCAGCGTGAACAGGCCCGCTGTACGCCCATCCTGCCCCTTGCCGCCATAGAACACCGCGCCATCGGCGACTTCGCCGGAGAGAATCCGCGTCACCGAAAGTTTGCCGCCATGCGCCGTGTGGAAGGTCTTGAGGATTTGCGCAGTCGCGCCGTTGCCGGCTTTGAGACCGAGGCGTTTCGCGGTATCCGCAACACCCGGAGATTCATGGCGCAACGCTTTCAGCAATCTCCCAATGCCATTGCCATGCTCGGCCGAGCCGAACAGCACCGGCGTGATCAGCCCGTCAGCCAGTTCGCGCGAGAGATCGGCGAACACCCGGTCGCGTGGCGGCTCCATGTCGGAGAGAAGTTGCTCCAACAATTCGTCGTCATGGTCCGCGAGTTTCTCGAGCATGGCGAAACGTTCGCTCTTCTCGCTCGCCGCCATGTCGCCGGGGATTTCAACGACCTCGCTTTCCTTGTGCTCACGATAGATAAACGCGCGCTCCAGGGCCAAATCGACAAACCCCGAAACAACCCCGTTCTTCCACATTGGGATCTGCCGAAGGATCAGCGGCTTCGAGGACGCGGGCTGGAGATAAGCCAGCACATCGGCTGGAGAAACTTCGGTCTTGTCCACCTTGTTGATGAAGATGAAACGCGGCACATTCAACTCATCAAGCTGCTTCAAGATCAACTGCAGCGCCGGAACCTTCTTGTCATCCGCCTCGCAGACGACGACCGCCGCATCGCATCCCGCAAGCGCCGCCCGCGCTTCCTGCGCGAATTCGATCGAGCCGGGGCAATCGATGAAGGTGTAGTTGTCGCCCATGAAATTCGTGGTGGCGGCGTTGAGTTCGACGCTCATGCCGTGGGCGCGCGCTTCGGGTGCTGCGTCGCCAACCGTGGATTTGTCGGATACCTTGCCCTGCCGTTGAATGGCTCCGGTGCGGAACAGCAGAGCCTCGAGAAGTGTGGTCTTGCCGCTCAGATACGGACCCACGAGTGCGATGCACCGCGGGCCCGCCGCCCTTCTCACGCCGGATGTGTCCATGGCTGATCCTCCCTTGACTGCTGTAGCATCATCGAGGGTCCGCCCTTCTTGGAGCGCGGAGTTCAAGCCAGGAGCGGTTCCCAAAGGTCATGCTCGCTCCAAATGGGGAAGTTGGCAAGACCCGATCTCAGGTGGTTTACTGGCGCCATGGCGTCCGGTGATCTTCTTCACGAAATCCACGAATATCTGGACAGCAGCCGTCGATGGTTGCATCCGGAAGCAAACATCAAGCTCCTGCCCGTCTCCGAGCTTCCGCTGACCACTGCCGGCAAGTTCCTCGAGTTTGTCTGCGAGTTGCCGCGCGATGCTTGATCCGGATTTCGCGCGCACTTACTTCGAGCACCTTCTCAGAACCGAAGAGTTCGATGCTTGCTCTCTTCGCCAATATCAGTTGGAGTTGCTGGAAGGCATCATACGGCATGCTTATGACACCTCGCCTTTCTACAAGGAACGTCTCGCGCCGTTGATCACCAAGCGTGGCAATGTCGATCTCACGCACTGGGATCGCGTGCGTCTTCTCACGCGCGACGAACTCAGGGAAAATCGTGACGCGCTCCTCTCGCGCGCGGTGCCTGAGGATCATGGAAGGTTCTACCGTATCTCGACAAGCGGGACGACAGGCATACCAATCAGCGTCACGGCAACCCGCCTGACCGAAGCTGTGCGCCGCGCCGCGGTCTGGCGGACTCACCTCAACCACGGGTTCGACTGGTCTCGGCAATTCGCCATCGCGCTGCGCCGCAGATCCGGACAGGCCAACTGGCCCGAAGGGTCGCGCGCGAGATTGCCTTGGGGGCCGCCATGGCTAACGCCACCTGGCCCGCCGCGGGTTCAAATCAATGGCGCCACGTCCGTGGACCGCATCGCTGAATGGCTGGGGCGCAACGGGGCCAAATACTTCGCGTCGCTTCCGATCACGCTGGCGGCAGTGGCGGAGGAACCGTCTGCCGTACAGCTCGGACTTCACAAACTCCTGAGTTTTGGAATGGCAGTGAAAGCGGAACATCGCGAGACGGTGCGCAATCGCCTCGGAATAGACATTGTGGAACTGTACGGCTCGGAAGACTGCGGACCGATAGCGCATCCGTGCCCCGAATACGGCAACTTGCATGTCATGTCGGAGCTGTTGCTGATCGAGATCGTCGATGATGGCGGAAAGCACTGTCCGGCGGGAGCAACTGGCCGCGTGCTCGTGACCGCGTTTCACAACTTTGCCCAGCCTATCATCCGCTACGAGATAGGCGATGTCGCGGCTTTCGGCGAACCTTGCGCCTGCGGCCGCACACACCCGGTCATCGGCAGAATTCCAGGCCGCAGCCGCGACATGTTCCGGCGGGCGGACGGCTCGAAGTTCACCGGTTACTCGATCGATGGCCTGTTTCCGCCCTCCCTCTGTGTTAAATGGTGGCAAGTCGCCCAAACTGGCGCCGGGAAGTTTGAGGCACGTGTGGTGTCGTCGCGCGATATCACAGCGGACGATTCGTCTTGGGTCGAACACAAGCTGCGCCAATCATGGGACTGGCAAGCCGACATCAGTCTGAAGCGGTTGGAGCGCATACCCTATGCGCCTGGACAGAAGCACATCGACTTCGTCTATGAGGCGGATTGAACTCTTGGTTCCTGACGGTTCGCTGGAGCCCTACGTCCCGCCGTCATCGCCCGTGCCGCCATCATCGCCGCCGGGGTTGCATTCGTCGATCCGTGTTTGCGGATCGTCCACACAGACAACGGGCGCGGCTTTCTTGCCGGCCTTCCGCAGCCAGTTGAAGATGTGCGACGGATCGTCCTCGCGGTGGCGGCGGATCAGGCTCTTGTCTTCGCCGCCGAAGTAAAAGCGGAAGCCGCCGCTGACCGAGATGAAATCGTCCGATCCCGCCATCGCATCGGCGAAGATCGAGAGCGGAAAGTTCTCCGGCTGGAACTCCATGGTGAGCGCGCCCACATCGAGATCGATGTAGTGGCGGTAGCCCGCTCCAACTTTGAAATTATCGGTGATGTAATAGGAGGCTTCAATGCCGCCGATCACGTCGTCGGTGTCGAAATTGTCCACGCCCTCGAAACCGAGAATGCCCGAGATCGTGATCTGATCGAGATAGAGTTCGAACTCTGGCCCGACACGGAACACATCGTCGCCGTCGAGATCGATGTACTGCCCATGGATACCGAGAAGATAACTCTCGGGATCACGAATGAAGAGATGACCGCCCGCGCCGAAGAAACCATCACCATCGAGATCGCCGCCGGCGAGATCGATCTGCGCGCCGATCAGGCAGCCGAGAGGAAGGCTGAGCGTCGCGACGCCATGGAAGCGCGCGCCGTCGTTGTCTTCGTCTTCGAGGTAACCGGCGGAGCCCTCGAGCTTTCCGTTGAGTCCGGACACCGCCGGCGTGCATCCCGCATCGACATCGGCGGAAAGCGCAGTGGTGCTCATAAGGCCCAGCGCAAAGGTCCCGGTGATGAACGCACCCGCATAGTGTATTTTGAACATGACGTCCCTGCCGTAACTCGTTGCCTGCCCCCGCAGTGCGCCTTTTTTTGGCGTCTTGGTTGGAGGTTATCGGACTTACGTAGCCCTGTCACGCGGCGTCGCGGATTCAGGTGTGCGGTTTGGCGTCGATGCTGCTCGGGGGCCAAAGTTACGTAGGGAAACTACGATCCTTGGTTGAATTGTGCTTCGCGACAGCCAAAGTCGAGGCCCGCTTAGTCCAAAGACCCGGATACAGCCACATCTGTGCCTGTGCACTCGTCAAAGAGTGGAGTCTCGGGATTGTCGGTGCAGGATGCTCTTGGTGTAGCGGCCTTCCGCAGCCAGTTGAAGCTGTGCGGCGGATCATCTTCGCGGTGGCGGCGGATCAGGCTCTTGTCCTCGCCGCCGAAGTAGAAGCGGATGCCGCCGCTCACAGAGATGAAGTCATCCGATCCCGCCATCACATCGGCGAAAACGGACACGGGCTTGTCCTCTTGCTGGAACTCCACGGTGAATGCGCCCGCATCCACCTCGAGAAAATGCCGATATGCCGCGCCGATCTTCAAATTCTCTGTGATGTAATAGGAGGCTTCGATGCCGCCGAGAAAATCGCCGGTGCTTAATTCGTCCATGCCTTCGAATCCGATAGCTCCCGAAACCGTCACCTGGTCGAGATAGAGTTCCATCTCAGGGCCAATGCGAAACAGATCGCCGCCTTCGAGATCGATGTATTGGCCTTGGACTCCAACGAGATAGCTCTCAGGATCGCGAATGAAGAGATGGCCGCCAGCGCCGAAGAAGCTGTCTCCGTCGAGATCGCCGCCGCCAAGATCGACCTGCGCGCCAAACAGGCAGCCAATTGGAACGGCGAGTGATGCAACACCATGGAAGCGCGCACCGTCACCGTCCCGGTCCTCGATGTAACCGGCCGAGCCTTCGAGTTTTCCGTTAACTGCCGAAACCGCTGCCGCGCAGTCCGCGCCAATATCGGCGGAAAGTGTGGTGGTGCTCATGATGCCAAGCACGAAAGTGCAGGTCATGAATACGCCCGCATAATTGGTCCCGCACATGATCGCCCCACTGTCACCCTGTTACCAGAGGACGATTCTTGCCGGGCGTATCTTGCGCCAAGCTAAATCACGGGTTAGCCGCTGCCACCTCCCCTGTTCGCACGCTTTTCGCGCCACTGAGCGCCGTCAATTACGTTCGTTGTGGCCGCATCGCGGCCAAACGAACTCAAGGGCTTGCTTCGTGAAACACCCGCAAATGGCCAACACGGTATAATGGCTCGGGGCCGAGCGAGATATCCTTGCGGCAAGAAAGCCGAGCGCCTCAGCTTCCGCTGTAGCGCAGCCTGAGACCGGTGACGCCAGCGGCGACGTTAATGCCGGTCTGGGCCTGAACACTGACCGGTTGCAGATTGATCGTGTCGCGGAACCCGCCAATGAGCACATTGGCGCCGAGGCCGACAATCGCCGTCGCCTCCGCGGATGCGCCGGCATAGTAGCCGCGAAGTCCACCGCGCTTCATCCGGCCCGGAGCAAACACCGCCCACGCAACGACCGATTGTCCGGTGACGCCAACGTCCACGCCGAACTTGCGGATGCGGCCTTCATAGTGTTCGACGCGCCCGCCGCCAATTGGCTGGTACACGCAATCGATCGGCTTGGACGATCCGATGATGTATCCGATTCCGCCTCCGATGCCGCAAGAGAGAACGCCGATCTTGACGCCCGCATCTCCGGCCTCGCTTGCGCCCGCCATCAGCGCAAGTCCGAGCATCGCGGCTGCAATCGTCTTTTTCATGTTCGATTCCCTGTCTCGTTGTTTATTGTCCATGACCTATCCCGCCGAATGTGACGGGATTACGGCTTCGTCTAAAGACATAAATGCGCGAAGACGGCTTTTGGTTCATCTGCCGGCGGGTGCCTAACAATCGCATATGGTTATGCTATCGGCTAGGTGAAGCCCTGCGGAGCTGACTTAAGAGAACACGGTACGCCGTCGAATGTCGTCCATGAAGATTTTCTCGGAAAGCCGAAGCTGTCAAGGACCTCCGGCCGCTTCGCGGCGCGCTGAAAGCGCGTCCTTGACAGCTTCGGTTTTCCGAGAAGAATTGCATGGAAGACGTTCGATGGCTCTCTCCATCCGGACGCTTTCTTCAATCATCGATTTGGAATGCCGCTTGCATGACATATGACGCAATAATCATCGGTGCGGGGCACAACGGGCTTGTCTGCGCCTTCTATCTCGCTTCCGCCGGACTCAAGGTGAAGATGCTGGAGCGCCGGCATATCGTGGGCGGCGCGGCAGTCACGGAAGAGTTTCATCCGGGCTTCCGTAACTCGATCGCGTCCTACACCGTGAGCCTGCTCAATCCGAAAGTCGTCCGCGACATGGACTTGCATGGTCACGGACTTCGCATCGTCGAGCGCCGCGCCAGCAACTTCATCCCGCAGCCCGATGGCCGCTATCTCTTGATCGGTGCGGGCCGGACCAAGGGAGAGATTGCGAAGTTCTCTGCCAAGGATGCCGCGCGCTACGATGATTACTCCGCCGAGATCGACGACATTGCCGATGTGTTGAGAAGCCTCGTTCTCAAAGTTCCGCCAAACGTGACCGAGGGCGGCTGGTTCACGGCGATCCCCGAAATGCTCCGCGCGGCGGCCGTTGGAAGCGATCTCCGCAAACTGCCGATGAAGCGCCGCCGCGCGCTGTTCGATCTCTTCACCAAATCCGCCGCAGACTATCTCGACTACTGGTTCGAGGACGATGCGGTGAAAGGTATCTTCGGTTTCGACGCGACGGTGGGAGCCTTCTGCGCGCCATCGACGCCTGGCACTGCTTACGTGCAGCTTCATCACTGCATGGGCGAAGTGAACGGCAAGAAGGGTGCCTGGGGACATGCCATCGGCGGCATGGGCGCAATAACCGAGGCGATGCGAAAAGCCTGCGTGTCCAAAGGCGTGGAGATCGACGTGAGCGCGGCCGTGTCCGAAGTGGTGATCGAGAAGAACCGCGCCGTGGGCGTGAGGCTTGAAGACGGCCGCGTGGTGAAAGGAAAGCGGGTTGCTTCCAATCTTAATCCACGGCTCCTGTTCGAGAAGCTTGTGCCCGAAACGGCATTGCCCGCCGATTTCCTGCACCGTATGAAACGCTGGAAATGCGGCTCGGGATCGTTCCGCATGAACGTCGCCCTCTCGGAACTGCCGAGCTTCGCCTGCCTTCCCGGCCATGAACTGGCGGATCATCATGCGTCCGGCATCTATATCGCGCCGACGCTCTCCTACATGGAGCAGGCCTATCACGACGCCCGGCAGTTTGGCTGGAGCACGAAACCCATCGTCGAGATGATGATCTCATCCACGCTCGACGACTCGCTCGCACCCAAGGGCGCGCATGTGGCGAGCCTGTTCTGCCAATATGTGAGTCCGGATTTCGACAATGCGCATCGCGAGACATTCGCTGATTTGGTCATCAAAACCATCGACGGCTACGCGCCAGGTTTCGAAAAGAGCGTCATCGCGCGGCAGATTCACACGCCGAAAGATCTTGAGGACAAATTTGGCCTTGTGGGCGGCGACATTTTCCACGGCGCCCTCTCGCTCGACCAGCTTTATTCGGCCAGGCCCATGCTCGGCTACGCCGATCATCGCTCACCCATCAAGGGACTCTACACCTGCGGTGCGGGCACCCATCCCGGCGGCGGCGTCACCGGCGCGCCGGGACACAACGCGGCGGGCATCATTCTCGCCGATGCGCGGCGAGGCGCCTGATCAGCGCGCCAGATAGTCCGGCTTTCCAATTTCGACGCCGTTGTGGCGCAGGATGGCGTAGGCCGTGGTCACATGGAAGAAGAAGTTCGGCACCGCCCAGATCCGCAGATACTCGTCTCCCTTGAAGGAGCGCTCCTGTGCGCCTGCCTTGAACCTGATGTCGCGCGCAGCGGCACCTTCAAAGCCTTTTGCATCGAGCGATTTCAGAAACGCGATGGTCTTGGCGATCCGCTCCTGCAGTTCGTCAAACGTCTTTTCGGTGTCGGGGAAGCTCGGCACCTCGACGCCCGAGAGCCGCGCACCGGCGCCTTTAGCTGAATCCGTTGCGATCTGCACCTGCCGCGTCAGCGCAAACATGTCCGGGTAAAGCCGTTGCGCCAGCATCACCGCAGGATCGATCTTCTTCGCCGAGCAATGCGCCTCCGCCTTCTTCAGAATGGTGGAAAGTGCTGTGAGAAACTGGATGAATACCGGAACGGAACTCTCGAACATGATTCAGCTTTTCCTTATCTTAGATTGCCACAGAAACGTTGGATGCGATTGCAGGCGTCCTCCAATACATCGGTTCCCGTCGCATAGGAAATGCGAAAAAACGGCGACATGCCGAAAGCCTTGCCATGAACTGCCGCAACGCCTTCCGATGCCAGAAGTTCGGTGACGAAGTCCTCGTCGTTTTCGATCACTTTGCCCGATGGCGCGGTTCGGCCGATGGTGCCCGCGCAGGATGGATAGACATAAAACGCGCCCTCCGGCGTCGGGCACGACAGGCCCCGTGCCTGATTGAGCATGGAGACGACGAGGTCGCGGCGCTCCTTGAACACCTTGTTGTTGGCCGCGATGAAATCCTGCGGTCCATTCAGCGCCTCAACCGCCGCCCATTGCGCGATCGACGAAGGATTTGATGTCGACTGCGATTGCAGCTTCGACATGGCCTTGATCAGAACTTCTGGCCCCGCCCCATAGCCAATGCGCCAACCGGTCATGCAATAGGACTTGGACACGCCGTTCAGGGTGAGCGTGCGCTCACAGAGCGATGGCTCAACCTGTGCCGGCGTTGTAAACTCGAAATCGTCGTAGACCAGATGCTCGTACATGTCGTCGGTCAGAATCCAAACATGCGGGTGCTTCACGAGCACGCCGGTCAGCGCCTTAAGTTCGGCCCGCGAATAAGCCGCCCCGCTCGGATTCGACGGCGAATTGAGGATCAACCACTTCGTTTTGGGGGTAATCGCCCTCTCGAGATCGGCCGCCCGCAGCTTGAAGCCGCGATCCATGGCGCAATCGACGAACACCGGCGTTCCTCCCGCCAGCATCACGATATCGGGATAGCTCACCCAATAAGGTGCCGGCACGATCACCTCGTCACCGGGATTGACTGTCGCCATCAGCGCGTTGAACAGCACCTGTTTGCCGCCGGTGCCGACCGACACCTGCGATAACTTGTAGTCGAGCCCATTCTCGCGCTTGAATTTCGCAGCGATTGCCTTCTTGAGCTCGGGGATACCATCGACCGGCGTATATTTGGTCTTGCCATCTCGAATCGCCTTGATCGCCGCTTCCTTGATGTTGTCGGGCGTATCGAAATCGGGTTCGCCCGCCGCCAGGCCGATCACATCGCGGCCTTCGGCTTTCAGCGCCATCGCCTTGTTTGAGATGGCAATGGTCGCCGATGGCTGAATGCGGTTCAGCGCGTCCGATATGAAACCCATGTCGAGAAGTCCCTGTGTCGATCGGGCGCTGTCCTAGGGCCTTGCGCAATGCCCCGCAAGGCTCAATCTGGCTGCTGTGAAAGACTATCTCATCGCCGGCGGCGGCATCTGCGGAATTGCGTCGGCCCTTGGCATCGCCAAGGCGGGCAAGAGTGCGCGGGTGTTCGAACAGGCCGAAACTTTCGAAGAACTTGGGGCCGGTCTCCAGATGAGCCCGAACGCCGTACGCGCTTTGCAGTATCTCGGCGCATGGGACGCGCTGGCGCCGCTCTGCTGCGCGCCGAATGACATTCATATCCGGGACGGCATTTCCGGGCGAACGCTTAAGCGCATCGCGCTCGACGGATCATTCGAACGGCGATTCGGCGCGCCATATCGAGTGGCGCACCGGGCCGACCTCCTGCGCGCACTCATCGAAACAGCGCGCCAGTCACCACGCGTGACACTTGAAAGCCGCAAACGCGTATTGGCCGCGCGCGGACAGACCGGAGATGCGTCCCTTGGTTTTGAAGGGGGCCAGCGCGATTCGGGAACGGCCGTGATCGCCTGCGACGGCATTCATTCCAAACTTCGTCTTTCGATACATCCCGATAGCGCACCGAGGGACAGCGGCCTCATTCTCTGGCGCGCGCTGATCCCCACTGCGCTTGCACCCAATACAATCGATCCCGAAGCCGTATGCCTGTGGCTCAGGCCCGGCGGCCATACCGTGCATTATGCGGTGAGCGGCGGGCGTTACATCAGTGTCGTGCATGTGAGCCAGGCACATGGTTCGACGGCGCGAATCTTGCCGTCCTTCCAAATCCTCCCGGATAATCTATCAGCATTTTTGTCTCTCGCCGAGAATTGGCAGTCCTGGCCGGGTCTCGATCTCGAGCCTTTGAGCGATTGGACCACCCCATGGGGAATGATACTGGGCGATGCGGCTCACGCCACCTTGCACTTCCTTGCCCAGGGCGCAGCGATGGCTCTGGAAGATGCTTGCGTCCTCTCGAAGCATGTGGAGGCGAAGGCGCCGCTCGCGGGAGTCGCGGCGATAAGAAGGGAGCGTACGGCGCGCGTGCAGCTTCATTCCCGGCGCCACGGCAAAATCTATCACGCCGGTGGCCCGCTGCGTCATGCGCGCAATCTTATGATGGCGGCGCTGAACGAGGATCGCTTTATCCAGCGGCTCTCATGGCTCTACGAGTGGCGGCCCTGATCGTCAGCACTCGGACGAAATTCCGCCACAGACGCACCATTCGGAAGCCCGAATGCGCTGGCATGTTGCCAGAAGTCGATTCGTCAAAGCGGTAAATCATGCAACTCATGGGCAAATGGAGCGATGGCGCGGCCATCCACATCACACTCGCTGTGACCTGGATCGCCGCGACATTTGCCGTTGCCGCAATTGGACTGGCGGCCTGAGCGCTGGCTAGCGCAAGTGCCCTAGTTGGGCGACTGGCCCGAGTTGCTTGTTTTGCCGTTCGGGCCATTCTGACTGCCCTTACCGCCTTTGCCGTTCTCGCCGCCGGAGCTGTGCTTCTGCTTGGATTCGTAAGTGGGATACCAAGTCTGCTTAACGTAGCAGTACTTCTTCACGCACTTGACCACGCCTTCGCAATTCAGTGCCTGCTGCTTGAACCAGATCGGTTTCGGCTGATATTCCTTGCAACACCGGAATGTCTGAAACTTGGTGCCCTGGCAGTTGAAGAACGATTTGGTTGCGGCCTGCGACGGCGCGCTGGCTCCGAAGGCAAATGCGGCGGATGCAAGTCCGGCGGCGATGACGAGGTTCCGGGATGTGGCAATATTAAACATGGGGTTTCCTTTCATGGATATGCCGGATAAGCCCGGCTGATGCCCCAACATGACTCATCCGCCATGATCCGGCCTTGAACAGGCCGTTAATCTTTCGTTCAGGTCATGCTATGTGTTGGCGATCACGGCGGCGATGCGTGGAACGGAATAACAGCGGCTGTCCGGCGTAAAGCCGTTAAGAAATGGAGAACCCAATGACCAGATTTGCCTCATACGCTGTAATCGCTTGTCTTTTTGCATTCGCCGCGCCAGGCGCCCTCGCCGCAGGCGATGGCGGCGGTACGTCCGAACCTGCCGCTCCCGCGATCAAATGCAAGAAGGGCTACGTTCCGGTGACCGTGAAGAAAAACGGCCAGTCAACGAAAATCTGCAAGAAACGTCAGACTGGCGTCATGCCCGACGAAGAACTTTACCAGCATGGCCGTTTCCTTGCGGCTAGCGGAAATTACGGCGAGGCAATCGATGTGCTGAAGGCCGTGTCGAACCAGAACGATCCGCGCGTCCTGAACTACATCGGCTACAGCTACCGGAAGTCCGGCCGCCTCGATGTGGGCATCGGCTATTATCAGCAGGCACTCGCGATCAATCCGGACTACGTCCGCGCCCGCGAGTACCTGGGCGAAGGCTACGCAGCCGCGGGCCGTATCGATCTGGCGATGGTTCAGCTTGCCGAGATCGGAAAGCGCTGCGGCGAAACCTGCGAGGAGTATCAAGACCTGCAGGAAGCGATCCGCACCGCAACAAACTAAGCGCTAGCGCGGGGGCGTGAGCCAGTTTACGGTTGCGCGCCCCCACGAACCGAGCCCCAGCCTTTGGGCGAGGGCGGTTGCGAGCACCTGCATTTCTTGATCGAACTTCCATGGTGGGTTCACGGCGATGATGCCTGATCCAGCCAAACCTCCGCCGTCGAACGCTTCCCGCACCCGCAATTCGATGTGCAGCATCTCGGGCAGTTGCAGCGTCTTTGCCGCAGCCAGGAACTGATCCGCGAATGTCACGCCCTTGACCGGATACCAGAGAAGCAAGACTCCGCTGGCAAATCGCTTGTGGGCATCGGCGAGACTGGCGAGCGCCTGTTCGGCATCGTCCTTCACCTCATAAGCGGGATCGATCAGCACGATACCGCGCCGCTCTTTCGGCGGAAGCACCTGTTTGAGGAACAGCCGCGCATCTTCCTTGCGCACGATGGCTTTTCCGATGTGGCGAAATGTTTCGCCGAGCAGGCCGAAATCCACGGGATGCAATTCATTCAGGACGAGCCGGTCTTGTTGCCTGCTGAGCGCATGCGCGATCCACGGCGAGCCCGGATAGGTCAGAGCTCCGAAGCGTTCGCATGCGGAAGCCACCGCTTCACGGTATGGCTCCAGCAACGCCTCAACCGCTTCCGGAAATGGCTCCGTCAGTTTTTCAAATCCCTCTTCCCACTCCCGCGTCTTCGACGCTTCCTCGCCATTCAGCCGGTAGATGCCATTTCCCGCATGGGAATCGACAAAACAGAACGGCTTCTCTTTCTGCCCCAGTGCCAGGAGGATGCGGGATAGCGCCACGTGCTTCAGCACGTCGCCATGGTTCCCCGCGTGATAGGCATGCCGGTAGTTCATCGCCGTGCACATGCCAGACTAGCGATGCGAATGCTATCGCCTTGCGGCACTTGCCGCTAAAGACCGGCAATGACGGCGAAGCGGCAAACCCCATCGTTCTGGATTCTCGTGGCGGTGAGCACCATCGGGCCATTGGCGCTCAACATCTTCATGCCATCGCTGCCCGGTCTCCAGCGCTCCTTCGGCATTTCCTATGGAACGGCGCAGCTCACACTCACTCTGTATCTCGCAGGCACGGCACTCTGCCAATTGTTCTACGGTCCCTTGTCGGACAGAGTTGGCCGCAGGCTTCCACTACTGGGCGGAATGGCCCTGTTTGTTGCCGCCAGCATCCTCGCGGCATTGGCATGGAACATCGAAACGCTGATCGCCGCGCGGTTATTGCAGGCCGTCGGAGGCTCCGCGGGAATTGTTCTCGCCCGCACCATGGTGCGCGATGTTTATGATCGCGAGAAATCGGCGAGCGTCATCGCCTATATCACCATGGCCTTCGTGGTCGCGCCGATGATTGCTCCAGTTGTTGGCGGCGTGCTGGACCAGTTCTTCGGATGGCAAGCAAGCTTCTGGTTTTTGGCCATGCTGGGCGCATCGACGCTGACGGCGGCCTTGTTTCTGCTCCCCGAAACACACACCGGCGGGATATCCACGTTCAATTTCCTCGGCGGCGCGGCTCAACTCTTCAAGATCCCGCGCTTTCGCGGCTACGCGTTCACACTGGCTTTTGCTTCCGGAGTCTTCTTCTCATTTCTTGGCGGCGCGCCACATGTGATGATCGACGTCCTAAAGCGCACGCCCGTGGAGTACGGTCTCTGGTTCGCCGCGGTATCCTTGGGCTACATGGCGGGAAACTTCGTGTCTGGCCGGTTTACGCAAGCGATCGGAATCGACAGGCTCGTACTCTATGGCGCGGTCGCAACCCTCTCGGGCGGTATGTTATGTTTACTCGCAGGCATCAGTGGCTTGTTGTCGCCTGCCACCCTTTTCGTGCCAATGATCTTCGCCGCTTTCGGCAACGGTTTGACGATCCCCAATGCCATGGCTGGCGCGATCAGCGTCGATCCGAGATTAACAGGTGCGGCGGCGGGCTGGTCCGGTTTCACCCAAATGTCCTTCGGCGCACTCGCCTCTCAGCTCGTGGGATCGCTACAGGACAACTGGCCGCAGGCACTGTTCTGGTGCATGGCAGCGCTCAGTATTCTAGCACTCGCCTCGCACCTGATGTCGATGAGGCAAAAGGCTTAGCAGCCCTTCGCGGCCTCCACCTGCTTGATGCGCGAGATGTTTCCGCGCTGAACCTTGGGCAGCGGAACATCCGCGACATTGTCATGGAGACAGCCGGCATTGCCGAACCAGTTGATGGCGCGTGAGGTCTTGAAGCAGTATTTATGATCCTTGTAGATCGAGTTCCGCAAGATCCACAGCGTCTCGCAATTGAGCGGCTTCAATTTCGACTTCGGCACATAAACTGGTTCGACGCAGTCGATGAGATGGCATCCGGCTTGGGCAGTTCCCGGCATGGCTGGAAGTAACGCGCAAACCGCGAGCGCGGCCGCCGCGACGAAAGTCTTGGTCATGGGTGTCTCCTGTTGTGGCGGCAGCAATGGCGAATCGAGATTGAACCGGCGATGAACGGCCACGATGCCGTTAAGGAATCGGTAATATTCAGAGGCGACGATGGCCTCTATGTCAACTCTTCGAAGGGGGCTTCGATGGTCCGCGTACTAACGATTGCAGTTTTGCTCGCAGTTGCCCCGGTCGCTCTGGCCGAGGATGCGCCTCCACTTTTTGGTTCCGATACGATGGAACCAACCCGTGTGGTGATCGATCCCACGACCGGCCTCCCGATGACGGTGGCTACCCTGCCGCTTCCAGTAGCGCCCACAGGCGATTGAACGCTTTTGCAGGGCGCGTCCCCTGTGCTAAACAGTTAGGCATGATGGAACCGGGGAAATTGCGCCGTGGCGTTGCCACGGGTTGGTGTGCGCTGGGCGTTGCACTCTTGCTCGCCGGTTGCATGGGTTCGCGTGAGCAGGCCCCTCCACCCGCGTTGAATGCCCCCGTGGGACCGAGCGCCGAGCAGATTCGCGGAATTCTCGCCGGCAAGAGCTGGCGGTGGTCCAACCCCGACAAGAATGTAAGTGGCGTCACACTCTACGCGAATGATGGCACCACGCTCGTCGAAGTTGATGGCAAAGGAACAACTACAGGTACTTGGCGCGCGGAAGACGGCAAGCTCTGCGAGCGTTACGCGCCCGCCTCTTTCATCCCTAAGGGCTTGAATGAGTCGTGTAAGCCGTTTTCGGGTTCCGGTGGAACTTATTCAGTCGGCGGGGCAACGTTCACCCTCGCCTGACCGATCACGGAACTTTTAGACTCCCTTCACATTGTGGCCACAGCCGCTTCACGTTCTCGCCCATAGGCGGGACCATATAAGCACGTATTCTATGAAAAGGAGGAAAAGCATGTCAGCATTACTGTCGCGCCGCGCCATCCTCTGTGCCGCAGTTTCGGTGGCCTTTGCGCCAACTTTTGCAATGGCCCAGGAACCCGCGTCCTATGAATCCTATGAACCACTGGCGGACGGCCGCGATCCGAGCCTGTTTCCGCCAGCCGAATCGCCCATCGACTATCCAATTCAAGAAATCTCGGCGGGGAAAATTCCAGCGAAGTTCCGCCGCCAGCTTGTGACGTATGATGGCGGCGAATGGCCGGGCACCGTCATCGTCGATCCGGAAAACCGCTTTCTCTACCACGTCCGCGAAGGTGGAAAGGCTCTGCGTTACGGCGTGGGCGTCGGCCGGGATGGCTTCGAATGGAATGGCGACGCGATCATTGGCATGAAGCGCCGCTGGCCGCGCTGGCTGCCGCCGCTGGAAATGGTCGAGCGTGACGAGAAAGCCGCTGAATGGGTGAACGGCATGCCAGGCGGGCCAGAGAACCCGCTGGGCGCGCGCGCCCTCTATCTCTACTCCAACGGCGAGGACACGCTCTACCGCATCCACGGCACCAACGACCCCAAGAGCATCGGCAAGGCCATGTCGTCTGGCTGCATCAGGATGCTGAACCAAGACATTGCCGATCTGTACCTTAAAGTGCCGAAAGGCTCGCGGGTGGTCGTGCTACCGGGCGGATCAGCCTAAGCCTTGATGCAACCTGCAACCTGTGGCACATGCCCGGTTTGATAAACCGAGGCCAGCCTGACCTTATGAGAGCTTTTCCTGCACTGCTCGCGGCCGCATTTTTGCTCGCGGCCTGTAACAATGACGCCAAGGGTGTGCGTTTCGTGAACGGCGTTGATCGTGGCTCGCCCGACGCGCAGCCGGTGCGCGCGCTCTCGGATGCCGAGATTCGCACCGCCATCGCTGGTAAGACCTTTCAGTACACCCGTTCGGACGGCAGCAACGGCTTTGTGACTTACAATGGCGATGGTACGTTCACCTTCGAGGATGACACGAAAGGTGCCGGAACAGGGCAATGGTCCGCGTCCAGCGGGCAATTCTGCGAAGTCTTCGGCGCGGGCGCGCCAAGGGACTGCGGCGAGTTCAAGAACACCGGCGATGCTTTTTTCGCCGCCAAATCCAGGCTCGTGGAAATGAAGGGATAGGATCATGGCGGGGGGAGATCAGGGGCAAGGCCGGGAAACAGCCGGAGACCTGTTCGGCAAGTTTCCGTTCTTCGCGGCGATTCCTCCCGAGGCCCGTCTGGCAATCAGCCGGCGCTGCGTTCGGAAATCCTATGGCCCAGGCGAAATCCTGATCGGGCATAGGGATAGTTCGCGCGACGTCCTGTTCCTCGATGCCGGCAAGGCACGCGTCAACATTTTCTCCGCCAGCGGACGCCAGGTTTCATTTCGCGATGTCGCGGCGGGCGCTATCTTTGGGGAGTTGTCCGCAATCGACGAGCAACAGCGCTCGGCTTCGGTGGAATGCGTGACGGCGTGCACGGCCATCACCATGCCACGCCAGGTCTTTCTGGAATCGATGGAGCAACATCCGCCATTCATGCGCGCGGTGCTGGCACATCTTACATCTCAGATCCGCACCCTGACGTCTCGGGTTTATGAGTTTTCCACCCGTTCGGTGAGAAACCGCGTGCAAGCCGAACTGCTGCGCATTGCCGGCGATCCGCCGCCGGATCGCAACGAGGTGACGATCGACAAAATGCCCACGCACAAGGACATTGCCGACCGCATCAGCACGCATCGCGAGGCGGTGACTCGCGAATTGGGTTCTCTCGAACAGTCAGGGCTTGTTGCCAAGGAAGGCCGCAAGCTGAAGCTGCTCAACGTCAAGCGGCTCCGCATGCTCGCCGAAGAACCCTCCGCGGACTGACGATGGCGCTGGTTTTGCGCGGCGGCCGCGAGGCGTTGCCGCTGCAAGAGTTTTCGAGGCGCACGGTTCCCGATCTGCTCGATAGGTCTCGCGCCTTTGGCGAGGACCGATTTTTTCTCGTCGATTGCGCAGCCCCCGCTCCATTGAGTTATGAAACGTTTCTCCGCCGGGTGTCCGCCGCAGCCCACGGCCTGCTGGAACACTTTGCTCCGCAAAGCCGCATCGCTTGCGTAATGCCGAACTGTCTCGATTATCTGGTGCTTCGCTATTCGATTTCGGTGGCGGGCATGACCGAGGTGGCGATCAACACAGCACACAAGGGGCCGGTTCTGCGGGCCATGATCGAATTGGCAAGACCACATGCCATCATCGCAGCGGATAGTCTCTTCGAGACCATTCGAGAAGCAGGCGGCGGAGAACTGCTCGTTTCGGAATGGACGCGCAGTGCACTGCTTTCTTCCGAAGCCTCATGGAGCGAACGGCCGAGCGCAAAAATCGATCCGGAATCGCCATCGCGGCTTCTCTTCACCTCCGGAACCAGCGGGCGCTCCAAGGCAGTGGAGCTTTCCCACGCATGTGAAGTCTACACTGGCGAGCGCCATGTCGACTTGCTGCCCATTATTAAAGATGATCGCTGGCTTTACGTGACGCCGATGTTTCATATAGATGCCGTCTACATCATGTCGATTCTGCTCCACACCGGCGGATCATTTGCGTGGACGGAAAAATTTTCCGCCTCGCGGTTCTGGAATGATGCTGCAAATTCCGCATCGACATATCTGTGTTACGTCGGCGCAATCCTGCCCATCTTGCTTAAGCACGGCGCACCGCCGCAGCCCCACAAACTGCGCTATTGCGTGGGCGGCGGCGCGACGGCCAAGCAGATCGCGGAGTTCGAAAATCGCTTCGGCATCGAGGTTCTGGAAGCCTACGCGATGACCGAATGCATCGCCTGTACCTTCAGCACATCGGATTCTAAGAAACCGGGTTGCGCCGGCAAACCGGTCCCTGGTTATGAAGTTGCCGTTGCCGCCGAAACTGGTGAAATTCTCGTGCGCAGCAGGGAACCTTGCGGGATCTTCTCGGGATATTTCGGCGATGCAGAAGCCACCTCGAAAGCAATGCGCGATGGCTGGTTCCACACCGGCGATTTGGGATCGCTCGATGAAGACGGCTTTCTCACATTCCGTGGCCGTCTCAAGGACGCCATCCGGGTGAAAGGCGAAAACGTCTCAGCACAAGAGCTTGAAGCCATCGCGGAGGGCCATCCAGACGTCGAGATGGCCGCCGCCATCGCGGTGCCTTCGGAATTGGCGGAAGACGAAATCTTGCTCTACGCGGAGCCGAAGAAAGGCCACCCTCTTCTTCCGGAGTCCCTTTCCGATCACATCCGCGCCGCTGCCGCACGCTTCATGTGGCCCAAATACATCCGAATCGTCCCCTCCCTGCCCCGCACCGAAACGCAAAAGGTGCGGAAACAGGAACTCAGCCGCGACATCGTCTCCGATGTTTGGCAAACCCCCGCTGTTACGGCCCCGAGGCCAGAGCCTTGAATGCAGCGTCTACGTTCTGCCGCCAATAGTCCTCGTCAGTCTTGTTCCTGAAAGGCGCGAAGCGGATCGCCTGCTCGACGTTCCAGTAGGGGAAATCGGCGGCAAAGCGTGCGATTGCCCGCTGCGTGGCGCGGAGCTGCCGCTCGATCTTGCGCTTGCGGTCTTCCTCGCTAATGCCTTCCATCTTCTCGTAGACGACCTTCTTTGCCGCATGAACGGCGGCCAGCAGAAGCTGTACTTCGAGAATGTAGCTCTCGTCGCCGGGCTGGCCAAAGGTCATCTTGATTTCGTCGAGCGACAGATCGAGGAACGTCAGCTCGTCTGTCCGGTTGCGGCCCGCAGTGACGAAATATGTCCACGCCCTGACCCAGTGGTACCAGTCGGGCTGCCGCGCAGCGCGGCGGATGTTTTTCTCCGCCATGTTGAGATTGCCGAGATGCACCAACGCATCGGCGGTTTCGGCTTCGAGATTAGCGTTGACTTCGTCGCGGTTGAGATAGTTCGCCTGCTTGAAGGCCGCTTCCGCCAGGTCGAACTCGCGGCGGATCAGATGCACGTTGGCCGAGGCCCACCACAGATCGTAATCGGTCTCATCCATTTTCCGGGCAGCGAGCACGCGGTCACGCGCCACGTTGAGCCGTTGCTGCAAATCGAGTTTCTCATCGGCGAATCCGTCGATCGGCCAGCCTTCCGACACCGTCAGGGACAGCGCATAGCCGTACCAGGCAAGAGCGCGGGGGAATTCCGGATTGCTTTTGGTCAATCCCTCGAGGAGCCCATAGGCCTTTTTGAAAACCTCGGTTGCCTTCAAGCTGGCTTGTTCGGTGGCCGGGAATAGCCGCGTGGCTTCGACGAATGTGTCGAACGCCTTGAAATCGGTTGTACCTCTCATGTGGTTCTCCTGTGCTTCATCGAAGGCCTGGGGCGCGCCGGCATGGTGTCACTCCACAAGTCCGGCAAGCCTGATGCCTTCGATCAGGCTTTTCATGTCTTCGTCGCGCTTCAAGCGCGTCACTTGTTCCTGCTTCACCAGCGACCAGTCCGGCCTCCGGTTCTTGAGCGCCGCCACGCAAGACCGCGCACGCTCCATGTGCGGGTCTTGAGCCTGTCCCGAGGACAGCCTCGCATGACTGGCGGCCAAAACCAAGAGTGCCTCGTCGGACGGCTCGGCGATGCGTTCGAGCTCGGCTACAGCCTCGCCGTATTCCCCTATGAAGTAGTAGCAGCATCCGAGCGACCAGCGATACCACTCGGGAAAATGCGGATTGGCGCGCATGGCGAAGCGGATTTGCCCAATCGCCTCACGGTGCTTGCCCGTGGCCGACAAGAGCTCCGCCATTTCGGCGTGAAGATTGGCGTCGTTGCCGTTGATCTCGATGGCCCGCTCGTATTCGATAAGGGCGCGCTCGAAATTGCCGGTATTCGAATGAATGCTGGCCAGCGCCCAATGGGTGTCGTGATCGGAAGGATCGAGCACCACGGACGTGCGAGCGAGCTCTTCCGCTTTGACCAGCACGCCTTCATCGGCCCAGCCATGCTTCCAGTCGAGTACCAGTACGTAGCCCAGCCAGCCATGAGGCCGGCCATAATTGGGATCGAGCTTGATGGCCCGCTCGAACCAGTCGCGCGCCGATTGCAGCGTGTCGCGTGAAGGAGCGCCTTCGAAGAAGATGTTGGTTTCCTGAACGCCGCGCAGGAACGCTTCGTAGGCGCTGACATTGTGGGTTTCCTTGCGCGTGGCCCGCGCCATCTCGCTGTCAGAAACCTTGTTGACCAGCGCCATTACGATCTTGCGGCAGACCGTGTCCTGCAACTCGAACACATTCTCGACGGAAGACAGGAACCGGTCCGCCCAAAGATGCCGGCCAGTCGTGGTCTCGATCAACTGCACATTGATCCGCAGCTGGTTCGCGGCGCGCTGCACGCTGCCCTCCACCATGTATTCGACCGAAAGTTCGCGGCGGATGCGCTCGTGGGTCGGGTGCTGTCCTTTGTAAGAGAAGGCCGTGCTGGCGGAGATCACGAAGATATTCGAGAAGCGGGAAAGATCGGTGGTGAGATCGTTGACGAGGCCGTCGCAAAGAAAATCCTGCTGCGGCTCGCTGCTCAAATTGTCGAACGGCAGCACAACGACTTCGGGCTGATGCGCGCGGCCTTCGGACCATGTGCGCTGCCCGGACAGTGGCCGAACACCCGGTTCCTCGGGCCGCTCTGCCAGCGGCATGCCGGAGCGGTTGGGGCCCCGGGTCTGATAAACCTGTATGGGTTCGGAGATGTTCTTGAGCCGGAGGAACCCCAGTTCTTCGAAACCCGCCTCGGTACGGCCTTTGACGTTCCAGTAGGCAACGCCCGAGATGGCAAATCCCCCGGGCGGCGCCAGCGACTCGAGCCGCACCGCAACATTCACGTCGTTGCCATAGATATCGTCGTCTTCGACGATCACGTCGCCGATATTGATGCCGATGCGGTAAGTAAGTTCGGGCCTGGACCGAGACGCTTCGAAGCCGGGAATGCCCTGCATCTGGCCGGCACAGTCCACGGCTTCGACAGCGCTCGGGAATATTGCCAGCACGCCATCTCCGGTCTTTTTCACAACTCTGCCGCGGTGAAGCTCCACGAGCGGCCGGATGACGCCATCCAGGTCGGACTTGTATTTGCGGTGGGTGCCTTCCTCGTCGAACCCCATCAACGAGCTGTAATTGACGGCATCGGCCACCAAGATGGCCAAAAGCCGCCGCTCCTGTGCCCGCGCAAGCACCTGTGTTCGCTCCGCAAATCCCTCGCCCCGATGCAGACTACCATAGCGGGCAGTGTCGGGGCGGCAACTTTTTTGCGCAACCCGCCGGGCATAGGCGTTAAGCCCCAAATGAGGGCCAGCCTCGCTGTTAACTCGTAGTGTCGGCATGATCTCTATTCGGGTCATGGCTCCAAACCGGCCAACCCTTTGGGCGGGCCTGGATTTGGATGCTAGGCGGGGCGGAAAGCCCGGGCAGTGACAATTCCCACAACCCCTGCAATGGGTTGCGGCACCTGATTCAGCGTGTGCCGGGAGCCATGAGGGAAGCTGTTGGGCCTCCCGGCAGGGTATAACGGCCATTCTCCCAAGGGTTCCTCCGGCCTATACGGATCGAAAGCGCTGCCGGGTCGTAGGGGCCCCATAGTCTCAGCCGGTATCCCACGCGGTGTTCCTCAGGCCCGCCCCAGAATGGGTTCTCGACCTTCTCCTTGACCGGTTCAATCTTGCCCCGCATCAGCCGATTGGACCGCTGCGCCCAATACCAGACGGTTCCAAAGCCGAAAGCCGAGAGCCAGAACTCGAAGGGCCGCGGCTTGTAGTCGGGAATCACCCAATCCCCCTCCTCGGCCTCAGCCACTTTTTGGGCAAATTCCCGGTAGCGCGGTTTGAGGAACGGCAGCCACAGCACCGCGATCCCGGCGTGGAGATAGGCCGAGGTCCGCCGCTCGAGCAGGTCCTGGCTGATGTCGGTGTGCTGGAGTTCGAAGGCGATCTTGGCACCGGACATGTCCCACACGAACACATCCGCGCGCCGGTCGCCGGTCAAGGCTTCGAGCGGCCACTCCATTTCGGCGCGAAGCGATCTACCAACGAAGGCTTGGTAGATCGCAAGTTTTGCTTCGAGATGCTCCCGGCTTTCGCCCGCGCCGAACTGGCATTCGACCGGCGGCTTGTGAGCGAAGTGGTGGATCTTGATCGCACCCTTGCGCAACACGAGTTCGGCCTTGCAGCCGGGGCACAAGTAAATCGCACCCTTCTGCGCCGCATGGGCGTAAATCCTGACGTCGTTGCAAAGCGCGGCAAGCATCGTGCCGCAACCATAGCGCCGAAATGGTTAGGCGATAAACGGGTTGGTCTTGCGTTCGTGGCCGATCTGGCTCGGATTGCCGTGGCCGGGGAGAAACACCACGTCGTCGCCGAGCGGGAGGATCTTGTTCTTGATCGAGGCGATCAGCGTGTCGTGGCTGCCATAGGGAAAATCGGTGCGGCCGACCGAGCCCTGAAACAGCACATCGCCCATCAGCGCAAACTTGTTCTCCGCCTCGAACAGCACGACGGACCCGGGCGAATGACCCGGCGCTTCGATCACTGAAAATCGCAAGCCGCCGACCTCAACGGTATCGCCCTCCTCGAGCCAGAGGTCGGGCGTCAGCGCTCGCGCCGTCAGCATGCCGTAGCGCGCGCCGGATTCGGGCAGACCTTGCAGCAGGAAATCATCAGCCTTGTGCGGCCCCTCGATTTTCACTCCCAGCAAATCGCGAAGTTCCGCGGCACCACCCGCGTGATCGATATGGCCATGAGTAAGCAAAATCTTCTCGATGCTGACGCCGGTTTTCTCGATTGCGCCGCGGATCGTGTCGAGGTCGCCACCCGGATCGACGACTGCACCCTTCTTGCTCTCCGCATCGAACACGATGGAGCAATTCTGCTGAAATGGCGTGACTTGAACGACTGCGACGCTGAGCTTTGTCATGGGCTCATGCCATAAACGGCAGCCATTCGAAAAACAATGAGGCCGTCTGCTTGAGTGGGCATGCCATCCCCTCTATCAGGTGCGGATGACAGCTGCCTCCGCTACACGATCCAGCCGGTACAGCAATCTCGTTGCTGCCGTGGCGACGGTTGCGTGCTGCGACGTGGCCTTCGGCCTGACGCTGCAACTTCTGCCGCTTCTCATGGAGGAACAAGGCATCTCCGCCTCCCTGATGGGCGCCAACGCGGCGATGGGGCCAATCGGCATTCTGCTCGCAGGTCCTCTTCTGCCGCGCATCGTGGCGAAGTATGGCGCCAAGCCCGTGACCTATACAGTGCTGACCGTTCTGATCCTCTCGCTGCTCGCCTTCAAACTGATGCCGTCGATCTGGCTATGGTTTCCGTTGCGCTTCTTTTTCGGCGTTGCGGCGGGCGCGCTCTTTACAGTCAGCGAGGCTTTGGTGCTGACCTCGACCGACGATCACAACCGCGGCCGCATCATGTCGCTCTACACAACCGTCCTCGCCGTCACCTTTTCCGTAGGGCCGCTGATCGTGCCGTGGACGGGAATTCACGGCTGGCTGCCATGGGTCATCGGCGCTGTTTTCGTCACCATGGCGGCGATGCCGCTGGCCTTCGTTAACGTAAGCGCGGACGCGTTCAAGCAGGAAGACGGCGGCGGATTTTTCAAGTTCATCGCCAAGGCCCCGCTCCTTCTCGCGGCCGTCGCGGTGGTGACGCTCTTCGACAACGTCTTCATCTCGTTCTTCTCGATTTTCGGCATGCGCTCGGGTCTGGAACTCGACGTGGCGAGCACGATCCTCGGCGTCGGCATCATTGGCAATGTGCTGTTCTTCTATCCCATGGGCATGCTCGCCGATCACTGGTCGCGCATGGGCGTCGTCGTCGTCTCCGCGGCGCTCACCGTTGTTCTCGCACTCTCGCTCATTTGGCTCATAAACACGTGGCTGATCTGGCCAGCGGTGGTGTTGCTCTCGGCATCGGCATTCGGCGTTTACGTCGTGGCGCTCGCCATCATGGGCGACAGGTTCAAGGGTGCGGACCTGGTATCCGGTTCCGCCGCTTTCGCAATGATGTGGGGCATCGGTGGGCTCGCTGGCCCTCCAATCGCGGGAGTCTTGATCGACACGTTTGGCATTAATGCCATGCCGGTCACGCTTGCGGGATTCTATCTCGTGCTGTTGATTGGCCTCGCCATCACCAAGGGGCAACTGGTCCGCGCCACATGAGCGACTCACTTCTGACCATCCGCGATTATCTCCGATATGGGGTAAGTTCCTTCCGCGCCGCAGGCCTCTCTCACGGCCACGGCGCTTCGAATGCGCTGGATGAAGCGGCATTCATCATTCTTGAGTCCCTTCATCTGCCGGTCGACGACATCAATCCATGGCTCGATGCGCGATTGACCGGCGACGAGAGGAAGCGTCTCGAAAGCCTGATCTCGGAGCGCGTCAAAACGCGGAAACCCGCAGCCTATCTTCTCGGCAAAACCTATCTTCAGGGCCACCCTTTCCGCGTCGATGAACGCGTCATCGTTCCGCGTTCCTATCTGGCGGAATTGCTGTTCGGCGAGGCACTTATCGGATCGGACACAAGCCTCATTCCCGACGAAACCCGCGTCCGCCGTATCCTAGATCTCTGCACGGGCTCGGGCTGCCTCGCCATCCTCGCCGCGCTGCGATTTCCGGAAGCAACCATCGACGCCACCGACATTTCGCCGGATGCATTGGAAGTGGCCCGCGCTAACATCGCCGACTACGGGCTCGAACATCGCCTCACCTTGCACGAAGGCGATCTCTTCGATCCCCTTCCCGGTGGCAGCTACGATCTGATCCTGGCCAATCCGCCCTATGTCGCGGAGGAAGAGGCTGCCGCCTTCCCACCCGAATACGCGCAGGAACCCCGCCTTGCCCATGTCGGCGGCGAAGATGGCATGGATATTGTCCGCCGCATCCTCGAAGAAGCCCCTGCTTTCCTCACGCCATCGGGCGGATTGCTGTGCGAGGTGGGCACAGCGCGCGCCATTCTCGAAGCTGAGCGCCCCGATCTCGACTTCCTTTGGCTCGACACCGACGAAAGCGAAGGCGAAGCCTTTTGGCTAAGCGCGGCGGACTTCAGCGCTTGAAACCGCTTGCCTTCATGAGATTGTTGTAGAGCTGCCGCGTCGCATTCGCCATTTGCGGCATGAGGGGCATGGCCTCGGCTATCAACTGCTCGTAAGCCCGCGGCCCCAGATGTTTTTCTAGGTTCTCGATATAGCCCGGCAGTGATGACCACCCTGCCATGGTTTGCGCCGAAAACTCGCAATGAAACTGCGTGCCAACCGCATGCGAATCGATCGCCACACATTGCACCTGCGTTCGCGCCGAGGCAGCGAGAACTTTCGCCTCCTGCGGCGCGCGTTTCACCTCCGCCAAGTGCCACTGCATCACTTTCATGCGCTGAGGAAGCCCGCGGAACAACTCGTGCTCCTTGCCATCTTCCGCCACCTCGACATCGAAGACACCCACTTCGCTCTCGTCGGCGAGCGCAACCTCGCCTCCCAGTGCCGTGCACAACAACTGATGGCCCAGACAAACGCCAAAGTAAGGCTTGGCCCTTTCCCAAACCCATTCCCGAATCGCCTGCTTCTCCGCCTTCAGCCAGGGATGCTGATCCTCCTGCCAGGTGTCTTGGGCGCCGCCGAGCACGAACATGAAATCGTATCCCGCGAGACTCGGAATCTCCTCGCGGTCAAACAGCCTGATCTGCCGTGGCACGATCCCGTCCTCGGCAAAGAAATCGAGGAACCGCCCCGGATGATCGTGGTCCATGTGCTGGAGAACGATGGCTTTGCGCATGGTTCTATCTGACCGGCGGAAGCACGATCGAGCTGGTTTCACATTGCCGGCGTTCGTTCTGCCCGCAATCCATGAACGCTCCCTCGAGATCGAAGCAGATGCGAAGCTCGGTGAGCCGGGCACGCTCTCCCCTGCTGTTGCATTGAACCGAAACCATCTCCGGCCGGAGATTCTTGTTGGTCTTGATGAAGTCGTTCACGATTTCGCCTGGCGTCGTTAACACGGCGTCGTTTGGCGAGAGGAACCGCGCCGGAATGCGCACCTTTTCGAAGAGCTCTTGGGTCAGATCGAAATACGCGTCCTGGCCAAGCCCCGAGCAGGAGCCATGCTTCTTCCACTCGTGAATCACAAGCTTGCGCGATGGCATCACCGGAAGCATCTCTTCGATGTTGTCTTCGCTGACCCAGCCTTCGCGCGTATCGCAGAATTCAGGCCAACCCCGTTCGTACTGCGGCCACAACCCATGCACCACAAACGCATAGCGCCGCCCCGGCGCGCATTGCTGCCGGTCGTTCCGTCCGGCATTGCTACCGCAATAGGTGGGGGACCAAGACAGCGCCAGCGCATAGTAATTCGCCGGCAAGTGCTTGCGCGCGAAAGCGCTGTCACTGACAAAAACTACCGCAGCAAAGAAGGCGAAACAGGCTGCAAGCGCGGAGAGGAAGGTAAGGCGGCCAGCGGGCATATGTCGGCGATCTTCCTCCAGGCAGGCACGTTCGCGTTCATTTCACACTTGGCCAGCTTGCCCATGATACAGGAAACCTGCCCCTGCTCGAACATCACGCCTAGTGCCCGGCACTTGCAATCGTGGCCCTGAACAGGTCCGGCCAATGCCAGCCACATGGCTGCCACCAGCATCGTGAACGGCAATCGTTGCATCGCTACCCCATAGCCCAGTCTACCACATGGGCAAGTCAGGGAAAAGCGGTCAGATGAGCTGAAGCTCGACGGCTTGCGGCCCACGGCCACGTTTGTCCGCCTGGACTTCGAAACTGATCTTCATGTTTTCGCCGAGCTCCGGAATTCCCGACTTTTGCACAGCGGTGATGTGAACGAACACATCCTTGCCGCCGTCCTCGGGCGAGATGAATCCATAGCCCTTCGCCTGATTGAAGAACTTCACGGTGCCATTCTGGCGCATAAGCACGAGGCTCCCTCAGCATTTCCTCCACTGCAGCCGTCGCGCCGGATTGTTGTGTTGCCAGCGTCGCGGCATGGCGACCGCGCCATAAGCTTATGGAGGCCCCGCCCCAGCTGGCCCCGTGCCGCATGCGCCTCCGCCATCACCACCCGCCAAAGCGAATGGGTGCCAGTTCAATATGCGTCAGCTACACATTTCCATCAAGCGGAGACTTGCCAGGGTAGATTTCTCTTGCCGTGTGACTTTTTGTTCTCCTATGGTGCGGCGGAACCCTCGGCTTGGAGGTATTATGCTCGGACGTTCGGCGGCGGTTTTGTTTCTTGCAATATCCACCTTTGGCGGGCTGGTAAATGCCCAGCCAAGTATTACGAACAAAACGGTTTTTTATCCCGTGAGCGGGTCTTCGGCGGCGCAGCTCCGTAGCGCAATGACCCGTGGTGGCCCCCATGCTGGAGGCGCTAAGGCCTATGGTCTTACCCAGCTTCGTCCGGACTTCAACGTGGGCAACTGCCAGGCCTCGCAGTTTCGCCTGACACTGAACTTCACCACACAGCTGCCGCGCCTCAGAAGTGCCAGCGGCCTGTCTTCCTCCGACATGGCGACCTGGAACAACTTCGTCAGCATGGCCAGCAGGCACGAGCAAGTTCACCGCTCGATCTTTCAATCCTGCTTCTCCTCCGTCCAAGCCAAGGTGCGCGCAACCGGGCTGAACAGCTGCAGCGGATTGAAGAGCGCGGCGCAAAGGTTCTGGAGCGCGGCAGCGCCCGATTGCCGGCGAAAAAATGCAGCCTTCGACGCAGCTGAGAAGCAGCGCCTCGCCAATCATCCGTTTTTCCGGGTGGCGAAGAACTAGCTGCTACCCGCCGCTACCGCTTTAACACACGGCCCGCGACGGCTTCGAGTTTCTTGACCAGCTTTTTGTCGCGTTTGGCAGGCGCCGTCATCACCGCGAACTCAAGCGCCTTGTCCGAACCTTCGGGGCACGGCGGATGCTCCGCCGGAAACTCGCTTACGAACCGCTTCACCAAAGCTTTCGCGAGATGTGCATTTGCATGCGCCACTTCGATCACCTTGCGCACATCGACCGAGCCGTGGTCCGGGTGCCACGAGTCGAAATCCGTCACCATGGCGACCGTGCAGTAGGAAATCTCCGCCTCGCGCGCGAGCTTCGCTTCCGGCATTGCCGTCATCCCGATCACATCCGCTCCCCAGGACCGATAGAGCTTCGACTCGGCGAGTGTCGAGAACTGCGGTCCCTCCATCACTACATAGGTTCCGCGCCGTCGATGCCGGATGCCTTCGGCCTCGAGTGCTCTCTCCACGAAATCGCATAGCAACGGCGATACCGGGTGTGCGAAGGGCACATGCGCCACGCACCCCGATCCGAAGAACGACTTCTCCCGCGCGAAGGTGCGGTCGATGAATTGGTCGACAATGACGAAGGTCCCCGGCTCCAAATCTTCGCGCAGCGATCCAACAGCGGAGACGGAGAGAATATCCGTCACCCCTGCCCGCTTCAGGGCATCAATGTTGGCGCGATAGTTGATGGTGGTGGGCGAATGCACATGCCCCCGCCCGTGGCGCGGCAGAAACACAACCTTGCGTCCCGCAATCGTCCCGACCCTGAACTGATCGGACGGCCTCCCCCACGGCGAAGCAGCGCTCCGCCAGCGGGCGCCCTCCATCGCCATGTCGTAAACGCCCGACCCGCCGATGATGCCGAGGACGGAACGGGTCATGGGTGGTTAGGCGAGAATTTCAGTGCTCCACCCGCGCCCAGAGCTTCTGCTTGGTGAAGTAGAGCAAGAGCGCGAGGATTGCGAGATAGATGAGGCTACTGAAGCCAAGCTGCTTGCGCTCCTCCATCTTGGGTTCCGCAGTCCAGGCCAGGAATGCCGCCGTATCTTTCGCCATCTCGTCTATTGTTGCCTCATAGTCGTCAGGCTTGTCGTCATACTTGACCTGCCCGGCCGAGATCGGCTGCGCCATGCTGATCCAATGGCCAGAAGCGAAGTAGGGATTGTAGGCTTTGCCTTCCGGCGCTTCGGCGGCAAGTTCCGCCGGCGGATCCTCGTAGCCCGTCAGAACCGAATACACGTATTCCGGCCCACCAATTCCGTTCACAAGCTGGTTGAAGGTGCCATACCAGCCGGCACGCGCCTTGGTGATGAGCGACAGATCGGGGGGATAGGCGCCGCCATTGGCAGACTTCGCCGCTTGCTCGTTGGCGAATGGCGACGGAAACCGGTCGGCCGGAATACCAGGCCGGTCGAACATTTCTCCGTCCTCGCCTGGACCGTCCTTGATCGTGAACGTGGCGGCCAGCGCCTTCACCTCGTCTTCAGTGAACTCAGGCCCGCCCAGCTCCGAGAGATTGCGGAACGCGATGCGCTTCAGCGAATGGCAGTTGGCGCAGACCTCCTTGTAGACTTTGTAACCCCGCTGCAACTGCCCGCGGTCGAATTTGCCGAAAGGTCCTTCAAACGAGAAGGACACATCCTTGGCGGTCTTCTGCCCTTCGGCGGCAAGCGCCGGAGACATCGCGAATGCGAGCGTTGCGCCGATGAGGAGTGTCTTGATCATGGTCATTGTTCTGCCCTCCTCATTCACTCTGCCGGCGCGGCACTTGGCATGCCCGCGTTTGCCTCTGGTTTGCGCTTAGCCAGCACGGAATCCGCGATGGACGGCGGCAACGGCTTCGCACTTTCGAGAAGCCCGAGCAGCGGCAGGATGACCAGGAAGTGGAAGAAGTACCAGAAGGTGAAGATGCGCGAGAACGTGACGTACCAGCCTTCCGCCGGCTTGGAACCCAGATATCCAAGCGCGATGCACACCAGCACGAAAATCCAGAAGAACTGCTTGAAAATCGGCCGGTAGGTGCCGGAGCGCACCCGTGAGGTATCGAGCCACGGCAGTAGAAACAGGATCAGGATCGAACCGAACATCAGGATCACGCCGCCGAGCTTGTCTGGCACCGCTCTCAAGATCGCGTAGAACGGCAGATAGTACCATTCGGGCACGATGTGCGCGGGCGTCGACAGCGGATTTGCCTCTTCGTAGTTGACCGCGTGGCCGAGATAATTCGGCGAGTAGAACACGAACACGGCGAAGATGATGAAGAATACGGTAATCGCGAACGCGTCCTTCAGCGTGTAGTAGGGATGAAACGGCAGTGTATCCTGACCGCTCTTCACCGAAACGCCGGTCGGGTTGTTGTTGCCTGGCACATGCAGCGCCCAGATATGCAGGCCGACCAGGCCCGCAAGTACGAAGGGCAAGAGATAGTGCAGCGAGAAGAAACGATTGAGCGTCGGGTTTTCGACCGCGTATCCGCCCCAAAGCCAGGTGGTGATCGACTCGCCCACGAACGGGATCGCCGAGAACAGGTTGGTGATTACCTTGGCACCCCAGAAGCTCATCTGGCCCCACGGAAGCACATAACCCATGAAGGCCGTTGCCATCATCACCAGATAGATCAGCACTCCGATCATCCACAGCACTTCGCGCGGTGCCTTGTAGGAACCGTAATACATGCCGCGGAACATGTGAATGTAGACGGCGATGAAGAACATCGAGGCGCCGTTGGCGTGCAGATAGCGGAGCAGCCAACCATAGTTCACGTCGCGCATGATGTGCTCGACGGAATCGAATGCCATGTCCACATGCGGGGTGTAGTGCATCACCAGCACGACGCCGGTGATGATCTGCACCACCAGCATGATCGCGAGGATGCCGCCGAAGGTCCACCAGTAGTTCAGGTTTTTGGGTGTCGGGAAATCCAGCATATGGCCGCTAAGGTCGGCGATCGGAAGCCGTTCGTGGAACCACCGGCCAACCGCGCTCTTCGGCGTGTAATCGTGTCCGCTCATCTTTGTAATCCTTCTCAGCCGATGCGGATCTTGGTGTCGGAGACGTATTCGTATTTCGGCACCGGCAGATTCTGCGGCGCCGGACCTTTGCGGATGCGGCCGGCGGTATCGTAGTGCGAACCGTGGCACGGGCAGAACCAGCCGCCGGTCTTGGCGGAACCCTCCACAACCGCGAATTCGCCCTCGTTGCCGATCGGCACGCAGCCCAAGTGTGTGCAAACTCCCATCATGACGATGAAGTTCTCCTTGCCACCGACCACGCGGTTCACGTCTGTCGCAGGCGTTCCTTCAGGAACGTTTTCGCTCCGCGCATCGGGATCTGGAAGTTCCTCGATCGTGGTCGCCTTGGCCGCTTCAATCTCTCTTGCAGTACGGTGGCGCACGAACACCGGATTGCCACGCCACTTGACGGTGATCGCTTGGCCTTCGGCGATGGGCGCCAGATCCAGTTCGATAGAAGACAGGGCCCGGACCGAAGCATCGGGGTTCATTTGATGGACGAACGGCCACACCACCATAGCGGCCCCTACCGCGCCCACTGCGCCGGTCGCGACATAAATGAAGTCACGGCGGCTGATATCACCATGTTCGGCTGTTGACACGTTTTGCCCTTTCGCCTCGCCGCACGGCCAACTTCATGCCGGATTCTTCGCGGCCCCAAATTCGCCGCGTTTTTGGCATCGGCGCAGGGAGAAGTCTAGCCAAGAGTTGTCGCAGTGCGGAAGTTCGTGGACGAACGTCGGCGCTTGCTGATAAATATCTGTAATCATGATCGAAATTGCCCTCTACCAGCCGGAGATCGCGCCCAACGCGGCAGCAATCTTGCGAACCTGCGCCTGTCTTGGATTGCGCGCTGGATTGATCGAGCCCACGGGCTTCAATATGTCGGATTCGCGCGTGCGCCGGGCAGGTATGGACTACCTCGCCCAGGTCGATCTCGTCCGCCACGCCTCATGGGAGGAGTTCTTACATGCCTCCGCTGGCCGCCGCTTGATCTTGCTGACAACGAAAGGCGACACGCCGTACTGCGATTTCGCCTTCAATTCCGACGACATCCTGCTTCTCGGCCGCGAGTCATCGGGCGTGCCGCAGCACGTGCACGAGCGGGTAGATGCAAGTGTGATAATCCCGATGCAGCCCGGCTTGCGGTCTTTGAACGTATCCGTGGCCGCCGCCATGGTGGCGGGCGAAGCGCTGCGCCAGACCGGTGGTTTTACCCCCCGGCCCCCAGACTTACTTGGATAGCCGCGGCTGAGCGAGCGATACGGCGATTTCCCTGAACGCGGCCTCGAGAGCGGCATTGTTGTCGGCGACGAAGCTGTTCTCGGTTGCCGAGGCGCAGTTTTCGAGCAGGCTCTGTATCGTGGGATCGCTCACCTGGAACAGGACGGTGTAGATGATGATGCCATCATCCTTGATATTGCTGCACAGTTCGCTGGTGAGGTTGTTGGATACCGTCACATTACTGCTGGTGGTATGGAACGGATAACTCGGCACCAGCGTATTGGTGCCATCGGTCATCAGGACAACAGCCTTCTTGCCACGCTCCCGCGCGAGCTGCGCTTTTGAGCGCCCCTGCGACAAGGGTTCGGGATTCGAAAGCATGTTCCAGCCCCATATCAGTCCGCCGGGAATGTAGGTGTTTCCGGTGGCGATCATGCCGTCGATTTTGGAGTTGAGCGTTCCCTTGTTGTCGGTGAGCGTCTGCAGCGGGCTGGGGCAGCGGACATTGGGAATTCCCGGGTAGCTCATGGCGAGATTGCCATCGTTCACGTTGAGTGGATAGCTGCGCGAGCCCACACACCCAGTCCAGACCGATGACCGCGCTACTGGCGCGCAAACTTGCAGCGGAGTGCCCCAGTCGCACACCGTTACGCCCGAAGTGGACATTCCGCCGTCATTGTCAACGTTCTGCTGCTCCACTCGGCAGTTCGTAGCTTCCGGATAGGTGTCCCAGCATTCGTCCGCTGTCGAAGACGAATCATCCGGTACGTCGAGCCATGCGGCGCTCCGGTTAGCCATGCCGACATTGACATATTCAGAGAACGGCACGAGCCCGATCTTGACTGAACTGCCTCTCGGCGCGCCATCCAACAGCGTCGCAACCATGTTTTTGGCGGACGACTTCAGTGCCTCAAGCTTGCCGTTCCGCGACATGGAACCTGTGTTGTCGAGAACCATCGCCAGTTCGAGCACGGTTCCACCGCGTTCGGCCTCGGCATAGGCGCCAACTTCGATTTCGGTGATGCCGGCCAGCAGCATGAAGCGAGTTGGAATTTTACCCTTCACCGTCACGCCGAAAGCGCCCGACGAGGGATTGCGTCCCGTCGTGATGCTGGTGATCGTGCTCACCGCATTGGCCACGCCATTGGCGTTCAGATAATTGACCGCGATTTCGCGAAGCTTGGTTTCATCGGTGCTGTCGGACAGTTCCCCGCCCAGCGCCGCGGCGTCCGCGGCACCCTGCAGCAGCGTTTCCACGCGGTTGGCGTTTACCATGTCCAACGCCGCGCCCACTCCGATCATCATCGGCACGGCGGCCAGCGAAAACGTGATCGCCACGTTGCCGCGGCAATCCGTCATGAATTGCCTGAAACGCCACATCGGATTTTCCTTTCGATGGCCGTAAGTGTCGCAACCTGGCCGAAATTCATGCCTCAAAAGCACTAATGAATCCTCAGGAATAGACGTTAACGGCTCGTAAACGAAAAGCCTGGGATTGCGCATGACAGTGTCACAGTGGCACCTTGCCAGCCCGAGAATCGAAGGAGTCCCATGAACCAGGCCTCAGCAGTTGCGGCGCCCCTGCCCGACGACGCCGAACTGGCGCGCCGGCAAGATCTCGCGCGCCAGTGGTTCGAGTTACTCCGCGATCGCATCTGCGCAGCGCTTGAAGACGTCGAGAACGGTTTCGGCCGCGGCCCCGCCCCCGGAAAATTCAACCGCAAGACCTGGGAGCGTGACGTTAAGGATGGCGGTGGCGGCGTGATGTCAATGATGCACGGCCGCGTGTTCGAGAAAGTAGGCGTGCATTGCTCGACTGTTCACGGCGAATTCTCCCCCGAGTTCCGCAAGCAAATTCCGGGTACGGACGAAGACCCGCGATTTTGGGCCTCGGGCATTTCGCTCATCGCCCATCCCTGGAACCCGCAAGTTCCCGCCGTCCATATGAACACCCGCTATGTGGTCACCAGCAAGGACTGGTTCGGCGGCGGCGCCGATCTCACTCCCGTTCTGGCGCGCCGGCGGACACAGGAGGATCAGGACACGATCAGCTTCCACGCCGCCATGCGCAACGCCTGCGAGGGCCACTCCACCGCTGATTATTCGCGCTTCAAGAACTGGTGCGACGAGTATTTCTATCTCGCCCACCGCAAGGAGCCGCGCGGCGTCGGTGGCATTTTTTTCGACTACCAGAATTCAGGAAACTGGGAAGCCGACTTCGCTTTCGTGAAAAGTGTTGGCGAGGCATTCCTCGGCATCTATCCCGAGATCGTCCGCCGCAACATGCACAAAGGTGCCACCGCGGCCGACCGCGAGGAGCAGCTTGTCCGCCGCGGGCGCTATGTCGAATTCAACCTGCTCTACGACCGGGGCACCCTCTTCGGCCTCAAGACCGGCGGCAACGTGGAGTCGATCTTGTCCTCCATGCCGCCGTCGGTTAAGTGGCCTTGAAAGGAAACCCGGAATGGATCTCCGCAACGGCTTCGACATCAAGCGTTACATCCGCACCATCCCGGACTATCCGAAACCCGGCATCTTGTTTCGCGACATCACCACCCTGCTCTCCGATCTCCACGGTTTCCGGGCAGCGGTGGACGAACTGGTCTGGCCGTTTCTTCGCGGCAACATCGACTACGTCGCGGGCATCGAAGCGCGCGGCTTCATTCTGGGCGGCGCGGTTGCGCACGCGCTTGGCCGCGGCTTCATTCCGATCCGCAAGAAGGGCAAGCTCCCCTCGCGCGTCATCGGCCAGGACTATCAACTCGAATATGGCGTGGACACCATCGAGATTCACGCCGACGCCATCGGCCAAGGCAACCGCATTCTCTTGATCGACGATCTGATCGCCACGGGCGGAACCGCTGGCGCCGCCACCGATTTGATCCGCAAGTCCGGCGGCGAAGTCGTGGCCGCCGCGTTCGTCATCGATCTTCCCGATTTGGGCGGAGCAGACAAGCTGCGCTCAAAGGGCGTGAAGGTCCACACGCTGGTAGGCTTCGAGGGGCATTGAGCGAAGCCCGCCCTACCCGCGTCTCCGCGTCATCACCTTGCCTTCGAAGCTGAAGACAAGCTCGCCCTTCTGTTTGACGCCCTCGTTATGCGAAAGAAGCAGTCCCCATTCAGGCCGCGACTTGAGTTCGCGCTTGCCTGTTACACGCGTGGTATAGGTCACGGTATCGCCCACGAAAACCGGCATCGGCCACTTGAGTTCCGTGAAACCCGGCGATGGCCCAACCTCGGCAAACGGCTTGCCCGCCGCGCGCAGCTTCGCTTCCGCCGCCTGATTGCTCGCCACGAAACACTTCATCCAGCCCGCCGCCGTGTGCCAGCCGCTTGCCGAGAGCGCGCCGAAGGGCCCGCGCCGAGCTGCTTCATCGTCGAGATGAAAAACTTGCGGATCGAAATCGCGCGCGAACGCAATCATCCGTGCACGGTCGAAATGATGGGAGCCAAGCTCGACGAGCATTCCGTCTTCAATATCTTCGAGGAACAACCCTAACATGGTGTCCTCGTGCGGATGAAGGCAACGCCTGTGGCCTCAATCTTCGTTTCACCCGCCACATTGGTCATCCGCCACAGCATCTTGAGAATGCCGATCTCGGGGCGCGACTTGGAGCGCCTGGCCGAGAGAACGCGGCCCTCGCCCGTCAGCATCTCACCCGCATAGACCGGCTTCAGCCACTTCACTTCGTCCATGCCGTTCGAACCCATGGCGGCGGTGCCGAGCAGATAGGACTCGCAGATCATCCGCACGAGAAGTGCGGAGGAGTGCCAGCCGCTGGCGCAAAGGCCGCCAAGCACCGATGCCTTCGCGGCGGCTTCGTCGAGATGAAACGGCTGCGGATCGAACTCACGCGCAAAGGCGATGATTTCTTCGGCGGTGATCCGCCGCTCGTCGAGCCGGATCACCTGGCCTTCGTGAAAGTCCTCAAAGTGGAGAAGCGCGGCCAAGCAGTCCTCAGTTGGCAAATCGGAAATGCATAACGTCGCCATCCTGAACGACATATTCCTTTCCCTCAAGCCTGAGTTTTCCGGCTTCGCGCGCGCCCGCTTCACCGTTGAGTGATGAATAGTCTTGATAGGCAATCGTCTCAGCCCGGATGAAGCCCTTCTCGAAATCGGTGTGGATGACGCCCGCCGCCTGCGGAGCGCGCGTGCCCTTGGTGATGGTCCACGCGCGCGCTTCCTTCGGCCCAACGGTAAAATAAGTGACGAGATGCAGGAGATCGTAGCCGGCGCGGATCACCCGGTTGAGTCCCGGCTCCGGAAGCCCAACCGCTTCGAGGTAGTCCTTCTGGTCGGACGCGGGTAGCACTGCGATCTCGCTTTCGATCTTGGCGGAGACGACGACCGAGACATTGCCTTCCTTCGCCGCGAAGTCCTTCACGCGATCGGAAAACTGATTGCCCATGTCAGCGGAGGCTTCTTCCACGTTGCAGACATAGAGCACCGGTTTCGAAGACAGCAGCCCGAGCCCGGCAAAGACTTTCTCCTCTTCCGGCGTACGCTCAACCAGCCGCGCGGGCTTGCCTTCGCGCAGAAGCACTAACGCGCGGTTCATGAGATCGGCCAGTTCCTTCGCTTCCTTGTCGCCGGTCTTGCCGCGCTTCTCGAGACTGACCACGCGCTTTTCGAGCGAGTCGAGATCGGCCAGCATCAGTTCGGTTTCGATGGTCTCGATATCGGCGATGGGGTCGATCTTGTTTTCCACATGGGTGATATCGTCATCCTCGAAACACCGCACCACATGCGCAATCGCATCCACTTCGCGGATGTTGGCGAGAAACTGATTACCGAGCCCCTCGCCTTTCGAAGCGCCGCGCACAAGCCCCGCGATGTCGACAAAGGTGAGCCGCGTGGGAATGATTTGCGCACTCGCCCCAATCTTCGCCAAAGTGTCAAGCCGCGGATCGGGAACACCCACATCGCCCACATTGGGTTCGATGGTGCAGAACGGATAATTCGCCGCCTGCGCCGCCGCCGTTTGCGTCAACGCGTTAAACAGCGTCGACTTGCCCACATTCGGCAATCCCACGATGCCGCATTTGAAACCCATTACGTGTCTTCTTTCTTGCTTGGCTTCTCCGGCGCCGGATTGAGCGCTAGATGCACTTTGTTCTGGAACTTGCCTTCCTGTCCTTCGATCAGAAGGCCGATGTTTTCCGCGACCGCATCGATCAGCGGCAAAAGCCAAACCTTATCGGTCTTGGCGAAATCGCTCAGTACATGCGGATGCACCATGTCGCGCTCGCCCGGGTGGCCGATGCCGAGGCGGACGCGCTGAAAATGCGGTCCCGCATGCGCGATGATCGAGCGGATGCCGTTGTGCCCGGCCGCTCCCCCGCCATAACGCACCCGCACCTTGCCGGGTTCGAGATCGAGTTCGTCATAAAGCACGATCACCTGCGAGGGATCGATGTCGAAGAAGCGCATCGCGGCGCCCACGGATTGGCCGGATTCGTTCATGTAAGTCATGGGCTTGAGCACCAGCACTTTCTCGCCGCCAAGTTTTCCTTCGGAGGTTTCGCCATGGAACCGCTTCCGCCACGGGCCAAAGCCATGGCGGCGGACGATTTCGTCCACCGCCATGAAGCCGATGTTGTGCCTGTTGCCCGCATATTTGGAGCCCGGATTTCCGAGCCCCGCCAGAAGGTGCATGGAACCCTCCCCTCGAGGGGAAAAGGCTTACTTCTTCTTGGGCGCAGCAGCAGCCGGAGCAGCCGCCGCCGGAGCAGCCTTGGCGTCCTTCGCACCCGCTGCCGGAGCAGCAGCACCAGGCGCTGCAACCGGAGCCTTCTGAGCCGACGCCGGAACGTCCGCCGCGGTCGGAACTTCCGCCACGACTTCCTCTTCCTTCGCCTGAGCCGAGATCGCGCAGATCGTCACGTCGTCGCGCACCGCCGAAGTCACCCGCTCTGGCAGCTTGAGGTCCGACAAGTGGATTGACTGGTTGATCTGAAGACCCGCGAGGTCGACAACGATCTCGTCCGGGATGAAGTCGGCCGGGCAATAGAGGCTGACCGTGTGCGACACGACGGAGAGCGCGCCCCCTGCCTTGAGCCCCGGCGAAGCTTCGTGGCCCTTGAAATTCACAACGATATCAACGGCGATCCGCGCGTCCTTGCCGAGCCGCAAAAAGTCGATATGGGTGATGAAATCGCGCACCGGCTCGAACTGTACATCGCGCGGGATGGCGCGGATGGTCTGGCCCTCGACTTCGAGGTCGACGAGGGTGGCCAGGAACCGGCCGGTTTGCACATGAGGCTGAAGCTCGCCGTATTTGAGGGAAACGAGCTGGACGTCCTTTTTGTCCCCGTAAACGACGCCGGGAACGAGGCCTTCGCGGCGTACTGCGCGGGAGGCCCCCTTGCCTGCCCGGCCACGCGTTGCGGCCTTGAGCTGCACGATCTTCGACATGATAATCTCCTGTAGGAATGTCCCGTCAGGCCTTCCTCCAGGGGTGACCGGCGCCTGCGGGCGAGCGCGCTATACAGGAGCCGCGCGCCTCACGCAACTGGGCCCTCAGGGCGAGCCGTCATAGAGGCGATAGTCACGCCGATGGGCCTTCCACGAGCCTCTTTTCGGATAACCATGGCCGAGATAGCGGTCTTCGCCGTATCCGCGCTCAATAATCACCACGCGCGGCTCGTAGAAGATGTCGCAATAAGGCCAGCGGCCCTCAAGGTAAGGACAGGTCGTGTAGTTCCCGCCCAGATTATTCCACGGGTTGATGATCTTGGTCTTGCCCTCGGCGGTGCCGGCCAGAGCCACCCCGAGAAGTGCAGCAACAGTAGCGATCTTGAACATGGTACCCACCACTCCACAAACCGCCGCATCTCGCTCCAAAGTAAAGGATGGAGCCCACGAGTCAACAAAATGGCACAGCCGGGTAAGGATTGTTAAGGGCGATGGTTAACGCAAAGCGTTTGCCCCGGCGCGGGGTCTGGCCCAGCGTTTTTGGCACCTTGGGACAATGTTTCACGTGAAGCAATGATATCCTAGGTCACGAATTCTCAGGCACTTAGCGCTGCTGTTCGCTGGCCGGATGCATTGCCTTTGCATGCAAATGCGATGCAATTTGCTGCACTTTGCGTGCACGGTTTTGGTTCGATTTTTCGATTTTGACGTAACGTTAATTAAGTTTCGTTTAAGTTGTAGAATGCCAAATGGCATCGACTTGAGGCGAGCGCAAGACCCACTGATGCTCGGACCAAAGAGCGCCCTCTCCCGGCCATCGGCCTTCTTCCGATCCCCGGGTCACGCCCGATCGGATTCGCACATCTCGATTGCTCGGGCGAGGAGCGCAAATGGCCAAGCCAACCTCAAGGCCGCGGCTCGAAGTCCGGTTTTGGCGGAACGCTCAGTGCAGCGCCGGCAAGCGAAGCCAATGACTTGCGCCCTGGGGGTAGTGTCTCAGTTTGAGTATCCAGAAGCCATTCGTCGCAAAATCGCCCGTCAAGAGCATGACCGCTCAAAACTGAAAGCTGACCGTCTCTCCCCGACGTGAATGACCCGAGGCGGACCCTGTTCAACTAGATTGGCGAAACCACCCTCGACAGCCGCAGTTCGCGCAGTTGGCGGTATTATTCTGCTTCGCGGGTGGTTAGGCGGTTTTGCGACTGACGCCGATTCACTAGCATAGTCAGTAAAGCCGCTTGAGGGAGTCAG
>JBJXGL010000032.1:0-14917 GCA_046160365.1 Aestuariivirga sp.
TCAAGTTCGCGCTTGGCGATCTAACCCATCAAGCCAAGCGGTTCATGCGCTGGCGGGCCAGGCGCGAGAGGCTTTCGAAAGAGCGATTGATCTACACCAATCCCATCCGCCCCGGCCCGCCGCCTTATGTCCACAAGAAGCCGCGCCACGAAGTCGAGGACGTTCTTCGAGACTGCCACTGGCTCGCCTGGGAGGCGAGAAAGCTCGATAGCTCCTGACTGCCTCCACATCCCCACACCCATCCCCACTCTCTCCATGGCCGTCCTCGGACTTGATTCGGGGACGGCCATGGAGAGAATTTGAGGTTGCCGAGCGCCGGCGCTTGCCCGCATTCATTTCAAAACCCCTTCTTCCATCTCTCAAGACCGTCATCCTGGCGAAAGCCAGGATCCATAGCTCCGAACGCGGATAGTTCCGTGCCATGGATTCCGGCTTCCGCCGGAATGACGATTGTGGAGAGAGCAAGGTAATGATCAGTATACAGATTACTTTCTGCATGGCCACGTGCCGGCGCCGCAGCTAACGATCCGCCAGCACGTACTCCGCAGCTCCATCATTCGCAAAATGCGTCCGCACCTTTCCCTGTTCGATCAGATGTTCGACATGGGCCAGCGCCGACAACGCCGCGGCGCGTTCGAGCTTCGGATCGAGGCCGGCATAGACGCGGCCTACGATCGCATCGATGGAGCGGTCTCCGTCCGCGATCCGCGCCAGGATCGCCTCCTCGCGCATGCGCCGGTGCGCGAGGACGGCGTGGACCAGCGGCAAAGGATCGCCGCGCGATGGGCCGTGGCCGGGATGGTAGACCGTGTCGCCACGGGCGAGCAGCTTTTGCAGCGACGCCATGTAGTGCCCCATGTTGCCGTGCGGAGGAGCGACGATGCTCGTCGACCACGACATCACATGATCGCCGGAGAACAGCGTTTGCTCTTCCGGCAGCGCGAAGCAAAGATGATTGGCGAGATGGCCGGGCGTGGCCAGCGCCTCGAGCCGCCAGCCTTGGCCTTCCACACTATCGCCGTCCCGCAGTTCGGTATCGGGTGCGAAACCGCGGTCGATGCCCGCTTCGAGACCGCCGCCTCTGTCATCGTGCAACACGCGGCCGAGAACCGGAGCTCCGGTTTTCTCCTTGAGTGCAAGCGCCAGCGGCGAGTGATCGGCGTGGGAGTGGGTCACGAGAATGTGGGTGACAGTTTCGCCTTCGATCGCCTTGAGCACCGCGGCGAGATGGTTTTGATCGGCGGGGCCTGGATCGATCACCGCGACCTTGCCGTGCCCCACGATGAAGGTGGACGTGCCCTTGAAGGTGAACGGCCCGGGATTGCCGCACAGGACGCGCCGCACCAGGGGCGAGAGCGCTGCGCATTCGCCTGGCCGAACGTCGAAGATCCGGTCGAAGTCTGGATCGTGCATGTTTGTTGTCACTCTCGGAGCACTTCTCTATAAGCCGCACTGGAATAACATCCGAGGGGACATCGATGAACATCCAATCGCAACTGCTCGTTTCGCGGCTGTGGCCCGCGCGTGCCGAGGGAAGCTTGCTCCGCAACATTGTGCTGGTTATCGCCGGCTCGCTGCTCGTCGCCGGCGCCGCGCAAGTGACGGTTCCCATGTGGCCGGTGCCGATGACGCTGCAAACCCTCGCCGTGTTGGGCGTAGGTGCTGCCTACGGCGCAAGGCTTGGCGCCGCGACTCTCGGCCTCTACGCGCTGCAAGGCGCCATCGGGCTTCCCTTCTTTGCCGGCGGCAAGTCCGGAATCTTCGACGGCAAGCTCGACTATTTGTTGCCAGCAAGTTCGATGGGCTATGTGATGGGCTTCATCCTCGCCGCGTGGCTCGTGGGCAAGCTCGTCGAAAGTGGCTGGGCCAACACGCTCTTCAAAAGCGCGCTTGCGACATTGGCCGGCGCCGTGGTGCTCTATGTGCCTGGCCTGATCTGGCTCGCGATCTGGGCCGCGAAGACGCAGGGGATGGATGCAGCGGCGGCCATCGACGCCGCGCTGAACTGGGGCCTCTATCCGTTCATGGCGGGCGATGCCGTAAAGGCCATGGTCGCTGGCCTTGCGATCCCTGCGGCCGGCGCGCTTGCAGCAAGTAGGAACTGAGACCGGCTTGCCGAGCCGTTGCGCGTCCGCGCGAAGGCTGGTCGGAGTGAGAGGATTCGAACCTCCGACCCCCTGCTCCCGAAGCAGGTGCGCTACCAGGCTGCGCTACACTCCGTCTGAAATCCGGGGCGCTTATAGCGGCGCGATTGAGGCTAGGCAAGCAGGGGCGGTGCGGGCTATACCCCGCGCCCAGCGCTTGGGGCGTAGCCAAGCGGTAAGGCAGCGGATTTTGATTCCGCCATTCCCAGGTTCGATCCCTGGCGCCCCAGCCAAACTCCACTCGAAAATTTCTTCGACGGAATTTCCATTGCCGGAACGTCTTCTCTGAAAAATGGGAGGAGACGATGACGGCAAACAGACTTTCGGCAACCGGACAGGCACGGGAACTCCTCAGGGAGGCAACCCCGGCGGAACGGCGGCTTTGGGCTATTCTCCGGAACCGTCAACTTGGCGGTTACAAGTTTACGCGGCAGTATCCAATCGGCCCCTATTTCGCCGACTTCGCCTGCAGGCAGCGGAACCTTGTCATCGAAGTGGACGGCAGTGCACATCCCGATCACGCCGGCCATGACCGGGCGCGGGACGAGTACATGATGAGGGCAGGCTACTCCGTGTTTCGCGTCGCGGCCATCAGTGTGCTGAAGGATCGAGGTGGTGTCTGCAACAGCCTGCTCGCGGTGCTGGAGAACCGGATCGAGGACTTTGCCGATGCACCGGATGCACCTCTCGCGCGGAGTACCGAGATGCGCGCTTCGGTTCACAGATAGGTTTGCCCATGCTGATTTCGCTGCCCGCCCAAGTCTGGCGGCGAAGTTCTCCCGCTGCTATACGGCCTCTTTGCAGGAGGAAGCCCCATGCCGCTGTCGAACATGGCCGTCCGCGATATCGAGACGGTAATCCATCCCTATACGAACCTCGCCCGGCATCGGGAAACCGGGCCGCTCATCTTGAACGAAGGGCGCGGCGTCTATCTCTACGACGATATGGGCAAGCGTTACATCGAGGGGATGGCGGGGCTGTGGTGCACCGCACTTGGCTATGGCAACGAGGAGTTGGCCGAGGCGGCAGCGCAGGCGATGCGGAAGGTTTCTTTCACGCACGCCTTCAGCGGCAAGTCTCATGACGGAGTGATCGAGCTTTGCGAGAAGCTGAAAGAGTTGTCGCCCGTTCCCGCGTCCAAGGTTTTGTTCGGCACGTCGGGTTCGGAAGCCAACGACATGCAGTTGAAGCTCACCTGGTACTACAACAATGCGCGCGGCAAGCCGGAGAAGAAGAAGATCATCTCGCGCCAGCGCGCCTATCATGGCGTGACCATCGCCACCGCTTCGCTCACCGGGTTGCCGTGGGTGCATAACGATTTCGATCTGCCGATCGCGCGCGTGCTGCACACGTCGTGCCCGCATCACTATCGCTTCGGAAAGGACGGCGAGAGCGAAGCCGAGTTCGGCCAGCGCATGGCTCAGGATTTGGAAGACCTGATCCTGCGCGAAGGGCCGGACACGGTGGGAGCGTTCATCGCGGAGCCGGTGATGGGTGCGGGCGGCGTTATCGTTCCGCCTCAGGGCTACTTCGAGAAGGTCAACGCGATCCTCGCGAAATACGACATCCGCTTTATCGCTGACGAAGTGATTTGCGGCTTCGGACGCACCGGCAAGTGGTTCGGCAGCGAGACCTACGGCATGAAGGCCAGTTCGATCTCGATGGCAAAGGCGATCACGTCGGCCTACTTTCCCATGTCGGCGCTCACCATCGAGGAAGAACTTTATCAAGCGATGCTGGAGGAGAGCCGCAAGCTCGGCACATTCGGCCATGGCTTCACCTATACGGCGCATCCGGTTGGTTGTGCCGTGGCGCTCAAGACCATCGAAATCTACGAGCGCGACAAGATCATCCCGCATGTGGCGAAAGTCTCGTCCGTGTTCCAGGCGCGGCTCAAGGCGCTTGGCGATCATCCGCTAGTTGGCGAAGCGCGCGGCGTAGGGTTGATCGGCGCTGTCGAGTTGGTAGCGGACAAGGCCACGAAACGGCCCTTCGCTCCGGCGCATCAAATTGGCATCAAGTCAGTAAACGCCATTCAGGAGCAAGGCGTGATCGTGCGCAATATCCAGGACTCGATTGCCTTCTGCCCGCCACTCATCATCAGCGAGGACGAAATCCACGAGATGTTCGATCTTGTGGAGAACGGCCTCAACGCCATGGAGCAATGGGTGCGCAAGGAAGGCGCGCGGAGCGAATGAGCCCGCGCCGCGCCCTCATCGCCTGGGGCGGCTGGGAAGGCCATACGCCCGAACGCTGCGCTCATATCGTGCGCGACATTCTGACGGGTCACGGCTTCGAAGTGAAAGTTGCGAACGGCACGGTGGCGTTTCTCGATCCCTCGCTTTCCTCGCTGTCGCTGATTGTTCCGATCATCACCATGTCCGAGATCGCCAGCGAGGAAGTTGCGGCACTCACCAAAGCTGTGAAGGTCGGCGTTGGCCTCGGCGGTTTTCATGGCCAGATGTGCGACAGTTTCCGCAAAGAAACCGAGTACCAGTTCATGACCGGCGGCCAGTGGGTGGCGCATCCCGGAAACATCATCGACTACCGGGTGAACATCGCGAAACCGGACGACCCGCTGGTGCAGGGCATCGGCGATTTCGATTACCGCTCCGAGCAATACTACATGCATGTCGATCCTGCGGTTGAGGTGCTGGCGACGACCACGTTCACGGGCGAGCATTGCGATTTCGTCAAGGGTGTGGTGATGCCGGTCGTTTGGAAGAAGCGCTACGGCAAGGGCCGCGTGTTCTATTCCTCGCTCGGCCACACGGCGGACGAATTCGCCATTCCGCAGATGCGCAGCATTGTCGAAAGGGGGCTCTTATGGGCAGCACGTTGATTGCTTCCGAAACCGAACTGCGTTCCAGGTTCGGCAGTGTGCACCCGTTGGCGACAACGAAGTCGCGGCCCGCGCTCGATATCTATTCGCGGCGTTTCATTGCGCTCTCGCCATTCCTCGTCATCTCGACCTCCAATGCCGAGGGCAAGGCAGACGTGAGTCCGCGAGGCGATCCGCCGGGTTTTGTTCAGATCGTTGACGACCATACCATCCTGATTCCCGACAGGCCCGGCAACAACCGGCTCGATACAATGGCCAATATCGTGGCCAATCCAAATGTGGCGTGCCTGTTCTTCGTTCCGGGCTTCGAAGATACGCTGCGCCTCAACGGCAAGGCGCGGATCACCGAAGATGACAGTCTGCTCCGTCACTGCGTAGTCAATGGCAAGCAGCCCAAGGCCGGCATCCTCATCACCATCGAGGAAGTATTCCTGCACTGCGCCAAGGCATTGAAGCGCTCGAAGCTCTGGCATGACGACTACAAGCAGGATCGCACCCAGATGCCGTCCATTGCCCGCATCATCCTCGAGCAGACTTGCGAAACCGGCATCGACGAAACGCAGGCCGCGGCGATCGACCGCGACGTGGAAGCTGATTATCGCGGCGGACTCTATTAGACGTAGATAACCCACATCGCCGCGAAGTGGCAGGCGGCGGCGGCCACAACGAAGGTGTGCCAGATCGCGTTCTGGAACTTGAGCCGCGACATCAGGTGAAACACCACGCCCGCCGTGTAGAGCAGCCCACCCGCGAAGATCAGCATCATCGCCTGCAGCGGCAACACGGCCATGAACGATCCAATGGCGAAAACGCCGGCCCATCCCAGCATCAGATAGATGCCGATGGAAATCGTGTCGAAACGGCCAGGCAGCAGAAGCTTGAGCGCGATGCCTACGGCAGCGCCCGTCCAAATCACAGCACCCAAGCCCCATGCCAGGCTCGTGCCGGCGAGTTGGACGAGGAGCGGCGTGTAGGTGCCGGCAATAAGCAGAAAGATGGCCGAGTGATCGAAACGGCGCAGAACCCATTTGAGTCGCGAGTGCGGCGTCATGTTATAGGCCGCCGAGAACCCCAGCATCGACAAGAGGCACGCGGCATAGACTGCGAGTGCCGCAATCTCGCCGCCGCTCCGCAGACGCGCGGTGACTGCGAGTAACAAAATACTACCGACTATTGCGGCCGTGATCCCCACAATGTGAACGCTGCTGTCGGCAAACTTCTCGGCCGCCGAAAAGCGGCGCTGGTTCGCGAAGTATGGATGGCTTGTGTCCTGTGCCGTCATGGCGGAAAGCCTAGCAGAATGATTTTGGCAATCCCAAGATGCGTCGCGCCATCACGGTGAATTATTCGGCGCCGTGACTTTTTTGCGCAGGACCAGAAGATTGTACGTGGTCATCGGCACCTGCATTTTGAGCAGCATGGCGCGGAGTTGTTTCTCGAGTGCGGCCACGGGCGGAATGCGCTTGTAGTAGTGGTGGCCGACATAACCCACATGCTGCACGAGATCGAAACCGAGGCTGTCGAATTTCGCTTCCAGCCTGGCGCTCGGCGCGCCGCAGTTCTTGTAGAAGGCCTTGAACTTGCCCTGGATGCCGTCGATGTCGCGATTGTTCTGTAGGCGGCGCACGATGCCGGTCGAGAGGCTTTCCGGAATCATCCGGTTCAACGTCAGCGGAAAGTTGTTGGGCGAGGGATAGAAATGCACGCTGAGGCCACCGGGTTTGAGCATGCGGGCGAAGTTGCGGTGCGCCTGCTCCGACTTCTCGATGTGTTCGAGGAACATGTGCGAGAACAGAAGATCGAAATCACGGCGCACTTTTTTCGCTTCGAAGTCGGCGGCGCCGCAGCTGATGTCCATCCGCACCTTGTCATATTGCGGCGGGGCTTTGTCGAGTTCCTCCTGCGCGATGTCGAACACAGTGTAGGCGAGCTTCTGCCGCGATACGAAGTCCGCATCGAGCATGGGATGCGCGCCACCGCCAATGTCGCCAACAATGCGGAGGTCATTCTCGACAATGAGACGCTTCAGATAATCCGATGCCCTTTCCCAGCCGGGAAAATTCTCGGTGTCGTCCAGTTTCCGTTTGACCTGTTCCCGGCTCATGCCTTTCCCCCACTTGGCATGCGAAAATGCGGGAGGCAGGTTAAGGCTTCGATTCCGGATATGGTTAACCGCTCAGATGCGCTCGATGGGCGTTACATAGCGGTCGCGGCGTTCGCCTCGGCGGAGCAAAGTCACCTTGCAATCGCGGTGCACCTTGGTGTGGTCGAGCGCTTTCAGCAGATCGTCGATGCCAAGGACGGGAACATCGTCAAGTGCGATGATGAGATCGCCCGATTTGATTTCGGAGATTTCCGCGGGGCCACCCTTCAGGACCGACATCACGCGCACGCCGGAGCGCTGCTCGATGCCGGCATGACGGGCAATATGGCGCGGGATTTCCGTCTGCGCGCCCTCAATGCCAAGTGACGCACGGCGCACGCGGCCATGCTGCAGGATTTGACTCAGCACATGAAGGGCCGTGTTGCTCGCCACCGAAAAGCAGATGCCTTGCGCGCCGCGGATCACCGCCGTGTTGATGCCGATGACGCGGCCCGCCGAGTCGACCAGTGGCCCGCCGGAGTTGCCGGGATTGAGCGCCGCATCGGTCTGGATCACGTCATCGATCAAGCGGCCCGTCGCGGCGCGAAGGCTTCGGCCCGTGGCGCTCACGACGCCCGCCGTCACCGTCTGTTCGAAGCCCAAGGGATTGCCGATGGCCACGGCAAGCTGGCCCACGCGCAAGGCTTTCGAGTCATGAATGGTGAGACTCGGCGCCTGCAATTGTGTATCTGTGCGGATGACGGCGATATCCGTATGCGGGTCCTCGCCAAGGAGGCGCGCCGCCGCCTGCTGGCCATCGGCCATGCTCACCTGTATTGCCTTGGCGCCAGAAACCACGTGGCTGTTGGTGAGGATCAAACCATCCGACGCGACAACGAGACCGGAGCCGATGCCGCCGCGATCTTTCTGGACGGCGATATGCACGACGGCGGGCCCGGCTTTCGCCACGGCTCCCATTACGGCTTGCGAATAGGCGTCGAAGAGCGGGGCTTCGTCAGCCGTACGCTCGGGAGAAAGATCGTCGAACATTCAAGTCACTCCGGACCCCCGCCCGGGCAGTGTGATATGGGTAGCGGCTAGAGCCCTGCCAAGGCCTGCTCGATATCGGCGATCAGGTCGTTCACGTTCTCGATGCCGATCGACAAGCGCACCAGATTGTCAGGGACCGGACTCGCAGGCCCCTCCACGGTTTTTCGGTGTTCGGCGAGGCTTTCGACACCGCCGAGCGAGGTGGCGGGCACGATCACCTTGAGCCGTGTGCAAAAGCGTTTTGCATCCTCAAGGCCGCCCTTGATGAGAAGCGACATCATCCCGCCGTAGCCATCGCTCATCTGGCGGCGGGCGATGGCGTGGCCCGGATGGCTGGAGAGGCCGGGATAAAGCACCTGCTGCACTTTCGGATGCGCCGAGAAATGCCGCGCGATGGCGAGCGCATTCGAGGACGCTTGACGATAGCGCACGAACAGCGTGCGCATCCCGCGCATCAGCAGCCAGCATTCGAAGGGCGGCAACGGCGCGCCCATCTTGGTGCGAAGCGTGGCGATGGTTTTCCAGCGATCTGTCGACTCGCCCGTCACCAGAACGCCGGCCAGAACATCGGAATGGCCGTTCAAATATTTCGTCGCGGAGTGAAAGACGAGATCAGCGCCGAGCGCGAGAGGCTGCGTGGTGACCGCGGCTGTCGCAGTGGCATCGACGCACAGAGAACCGCCCGCCGCGTGAGCAAGTTCGGCAGCCGCGGCAATGTCGATCACGTCCCAGGTGGGGTTGAGCGGCGTTTCGATCCACACAAGATCGGCTTTCTGGCCTTGCAGCGCCGCCGCCATGGCCTCCGGATCGCGGGGGTCGAACAGCGTCAACGAGATACGGCCCAAATCGCGGAGCCGCGTGAACCAGTCGCGCGTGCCGTAATACATGACATCGGGAGCAACGACGCGAGCGCCCGGTGGAATTGTCTCGCACAGTGCGGCAATTGCCGCCATGCCGGAGGCAAAGAGCAGAGCTTCACTGCCCTTCTCCAGCGCCGCGATCGCGGCTTCCGCTTGCCACAGCGTTGGATTACCGTTCCGTTGATAGTTTTCCTTGAGCTTTGGCCGATAGTCCGCGTCGCGGGCATAGGTGGTCGCGAGATAGAGCGGCGGCACCACAGCGCCCGTTGCCTCATCCACGGCTTTTAGCGCGTGCGCCGCGATTGTTTCCGGCCGCAGGTCCTTGTTAGACATGCTGGCCGCCGTTGATGTGCAACTCGGCGCCGGTCACGTAACTCGATTGATCCGTGCACAGAAAATAGATGGCGCGCGCCACTTCTTCCGGTTGACCAAGGCGGCGCTGCGGAATCTGTGCGACAATCTTCTCGGTTCCGGGCGAGAGAATCGAGGTTTCGATTTCGCCGGGCGAAATGGCATTGACGCGCACGCCACGCGGGCCGAAGTCGGCCGCCATTTCGCGGGTCAACGAGGCAAGCGCCGCCTTGGACGTGGAATAGGCAGCACCCGCAAAGGGGTGAACCCGCGAGCCCGCGATCGAGGTCACGTTGACCACCGCTCCTTTCGCTGCCGTCAATTCATCGATCAATCCCCGCGCCAGCATGACGGGAGCGAAGAAATTGATCTGGAACACGCGTTTCCATTCGGCCTCGTTGGTGTTGAGCGTATCGAGGCGGCTGCCGCCTTCCGTCTTTGGGCTGATGGCGGCGTTGTTGACCAGCGCGTGGAGGCGCGATCCATGCGCCTCGAGCTTCTGCTTCATCGCCACAATGGCGCGCAATGTGTCATCGGACGACGCCAGGTCGAGGACGATATGATCTTCGGGCCCCGCATCCCACGGGCAATCGTCGGGGAAAGGATGTCGCGAACAGGTGATGACGCGCCAGCCCGCCGTCGAGAACCGCTTTACCGTTGCGTGTCCGATGCCGCGCGAAGCGCCGGTCAGGATCAGGGTCTTCCTTTCGTCAGTCACGCTCCACCAGCCTGCCGGTCACGTATTTGTGGAGCACAGACGACAGCAGAGTCTGATAAGGCATGCCTTCCTGGATCGCCTTCACTTTCAACTTGTCGATCACCTCGTCGCTCAAGCGCACGGTGATTGGCACCTTGCGGCGGGAGTTCGCAAGAACGGCATTCCAGTCGGCCTGCGCTTCTTCGCGGGACATGACTTCTTCATATTCGCCCCGTTCAAGCGCGTCTTCGAGTTTGCGCTCTTCGTCGTCCAAGTGCAGCGGCTTTGGCCGGCGGCTACTGCGGTCCATCTTTAAGACCTCCATACTTCTTGTTTAAAACCCGGCTCGGAAAGATCGTTTTCAGGAATCGGACGCCTTTCTCTTCGACGTAAGGAACAGCGTACACATAGTTGTTCACCCAGATCACGAGCATGCGTTGATGCGGAAATCGCTTGCTTGGCGAGGCGATGTTGGCCAGCACTTGCTGTTTTTCAATTGCAAGCTCAATTTCTTCAAAGCCCAAGCCTCGCTGTTTTCTCAGCAGCTCGCTCTTTTCGGGATTCCATTTGAACACGTCCTTCTTGCTCATACGTTGTAAATACAATGTATGACCAATTTGTGTCAACGCCGTCTACGGATAAAGCCTCACCTTGCTCCAGCTCTCGCCCGCCGACGCTCTTCGAAACGCCACCCGGTCATGCAGCCGGAAGGGGCGGTCGTGCCAGAATTCGATCGAGAGGGGGATTACCCTGAAACCCGACCAGTGCGGCGGGCGGGGTACTTCGCCGATGGCGTATTTGGCGGTGTAGAGGGCAACGGCTCCTTCCAGTTCGAAGCGTCCTTTCAGCGGGCGCGATTGCTGCGAGGCCCAGGCGCCGATGCGACTGTCGCGGGGGCGCGAGGCGAAATAGGCGTCGGCTTCGGCGTTGGTCACAACTTCGGCCGGCCCCCTGACCCGCACCTGGCGGCGGAGCGATTTCCAGTGGAAGCAGAGGGCCGCCTTCTTGGTGCCCTGAAGCTCCTGGCCCTTCTGGCTTTCGAAATTGGTGTAGAAGACGAAACCCCGCTCGTCGAAACCCTTGAGCAGCACCATGCGCACATTGGGCAGGCCTTCCTCGTCGGCGGTGGCGAGCGCCATGGCGTTGGCATCGTTGGGTTCGGATTTCTCGGCATCCTTCAGCCATTCGCCGAACAGCGCGAAGGGATCGCTCCGCTCGGTGAAGCCCATATCAGCCGTCAGTTTTGCCAGATCGCGCAGTGCCATCACGCGTTAACCATTCTCATAACCGCCACAGAGGATCAAAGTCTCTCCACAATTCACCCTCTTTCCCGCCATCGCCTGTCCTTACGCTTAAACATGAGAGATAGACCATGATGGTCCTCGCGGGGAATACCATGTTCGTAAAGTCAGTAGCAGTCGTCGCAGTTGCAGGGCTCTTGGTTGCCGGATGCACGGCGGACAGCGGGCCTAAGGAAACCACCGGCGCCATCGTGGGCGGCGTGACCGGCGGATTGCTCGGCAATACAATTGGCGACGGCAAGGGCCGCGCCGCCGCCACAATCCTCGGCGCCGCGTTGGGTGCTGTGGTCGGCGGCGCCGTTGGCCGTAGCCTTGACGAAGCCGACCGGGATTACGCCTACCGTGCCGCCGACCGCGGGTTCCGCAGCAACCGTGTCACTTACTGGGAAAACCCGGACTCGGGTCACCGCGGCCGCTTCCGTCCGCGCCGCACCTATCAGAACGACAGCGATCTCACCTGCCGCGATTTCGAACACACCATCTGGGTCGAAGGCGAGCCGGAGATCGTTGAAGGCACGGCCTGCGAGATGACCGATGGTTCCTGGCGCGTCGTCAGCTAGCCATCAGCTTGTGAGATCGCCGATCGCGGCGTAGAATCGCCGGCATGCGTTCGCCTGCCCTATGCCTGCTCCTGCTCATAACCGCGCCACTGGCAGCAGTGGCGCAGCCCGTCGAACCGGGGAAGGAAGGCGAACTCGCGCTGATCCTCAAGCCTGAGCCCGGCGCACACGCCTGTTTCCGGCGCGAGTACGACCAGGAGCATCTCACCGCGCATCCCAAGCAAACCGTGACGGCGATGGAACTTCGCCTCGCCTACCACCGGCACGATCCCGATACCAACAATCCGGAAGGCCAGCGCAACTATTACTTCGATCTCATCGTCAAACGCCGCGGCAAGGACAAGACAGCCTCCGGCGGCGGCGAATGCACGGCGTACGAGGACCGCATTTCTTGCGGCATCGATTGCGACGGCGGCGGATTCTTTCTGAAACGCGCGAAGGACGGGAAGTCGCTGGTCGTCGACTTCGGCGAGAAGTGGGGCATCCGGCTCACCGAAGGCTGCGGCGAGGATGAATCGGACTATACCGAACTCAAACCCGGCGCCGACGACAAGAGCTTCCGCCTCGATCCTTCTTCCGCCGCCTGCCCGGCCTACGAGCAGTGGTAGATTTCATCCGCCTATAAACGGTTTCCCGCACCCATGCGGTTCCACGCGTCGAGGCCTGCGATCTTGTAGGCTTCTGCGAGGGTTGGATAGTTGAAGGTATTCTCCACGAAGAAATCGACGGTGCCCTTCAAGTTGATCACCGCCTGGCCGATGTGGATCAGTTCGGTTGCCCCTTCGCCCACGATATGCGCGCCAAGCAGTCTCCGGCCTTCCAGCGCGAAGATCAATTTCAGAAATCCGGAATTGACCCCCATGATGTGCCCGCGCGAGGTCTCGCGGAAGCGCGCGATGCCGCACTCATAGGCGACGCCGCTTTTCTTCACCTGCTCCTCCGATTGTCCCACCGTCGAAATCTCCGGTACGGCGTAGATGCCAATAGGAAAGGTCTCGGGTGCGGGCGGCAGCGGCATGCCGAAGGCATGGCAGGCGGCAACCCGCCCCTGCTCCATGGAGGTGGAAGCCAGCGAAGGAAAGCCGATCACGTCCCCAGCCGCGTAGATATGGGGCAGCGTGGTCTGGAACGTGTGACCATCCACCTTGATGCGGCCGCGCGCATCGGTTTCGATGCCGATCTCTTCCAGCCCGAGGCTTGCCACATTGCCGCTGCGGCCCGCCGCATAAAGCAGCATCTCGGTTTTGATAGTACGCCCATCGGCCAGAACCGTTTCAATATTGCCGTCCGCCCGCCTGATCTCTTTCACCGCGCAGCCCAGCCGCACATTCATGCCGCGGTCGCGCATCTGGTGGATAAAATCGTCGACCAGTTCCCGGTCGACGAAATCGAGGATCGCGTCCTTGGGTTCGATCAGCGTCACCGGCACGTCGAGCGCGGAGAAGATGGTGGCGTATTCGACGCCAATCACGCCGCCGCCGATTACGGTGAGCGTGCGCGGCAAATGCTTCAGATCGAGGATCTCGTCACTGTCGAGCACGTGAGCGCCATCGAACGGCACATGATCGGGCCGATGTGGCTTGGTGCCCACCGACACAAGCGCATGACGGAACCCGACCTGGCTGGTTTCGCCTGCTTCCGTGGTGAGCGACGCGCTGTTGGGGCCAGTGAACTTCGCGACCGCCTGCACATGCTCGACCGCGTTTCTGAGAAACTGGTGCTGCAGCACCTCCACTTCGTGGTCGAGCGTCTTGTGCAGGCGCGCGATCAAATCTTCCGCCGCGATCGATTGTTTGACGCGGTAACTGCGCCCATAGAAACCGCGCTCCCGCCAACCCGAAAGGTTGAGTACGGTTTCGCGCAGCGTCTTCGACGGGATCGTGCCCGTATGCACCGAAACGCCGCCCAGCCTTCGCCCCTTGTCCACTACCAGCACGGATTTGCCGAGTTTCGCCGATTGCACCGCGGCGCGCCGGCCAGCCGGGCCGCTGCCCACGATCAGCATGTCGTAGTGTGTCACGCCTTCCCCCATATCGCCCACTGCGCTTGGCACCCAATACCAAAATTGCGGTTTCGTCGAATGGGTTCTCTTAGAGCAGCGGACTTGCCCGCAACTGCCTAATTTCTTTCCAGTAGACCTAAGGTGTGAGGTGTGCCAATTAACGCGGCCTGTGCGCGGGGGCGCCTCGGACATCCGTATATCGGTGGATCAATGAGCGAAAACAAAGGTTTAATGGCTGGCAAGCGCGGCCTGATCATGGGCGTCGCCAATGCCCGGTCGATTGCCTGGGGCATTGCCAAGGCCTGCGCGGCGCAAGGGGCGGAGCTTGCTTTCAACTATCAGGGCGACGCGCTCAAGAAGCGGGTGGAGCCGCTCGCCGCCGAAATCGGCTCGAAGCTGGTACTACCTTGCGATGTGACCGATGCGGCTTCGATCGATGCGCTGTTCGAGACGGTCGCCAAGGAATGGGGCCGGCTCGATTTCCTTGTCCACGCCATTGCCTTCTCAGACAAGGAAGAACTCACTGGCCGCTACGTCGATACCACGGCGGATAACTTCACCAAGACGATGCAGATCAGCTGTTACAGCTTCACCGCCGTTGCCCAGCGCGCCGAAAAGCTGATGACCAATGGCGGCTCGCTGCTGACGCTCACATACTACGGCGCCGAGAAGTGGATGCCGCATTACAACGTCATGGGCGTTGCCAAGGCAGCACTTGAGGCCTCAGTGCGTTACATGGCTGCGGACCTCGGCCCCAAAAATATCCGTGTGAATGCGATTTCCGCCGGCCCGATCAAGACACTTGCGGCTTCAGGCATTGGCGACTTCCGCTACATCTTGCGCTGGAACGAATACAATTCACCGCTCAGGCGTACCGTCACCATCGAAGAGGTGGGCGATAGCGCGCTCTATCTGCTCTCCGAACTGGGCCGCGGCGTTACCGGCGAAATCATGCATGTGGACGCGGGCTATCACATCGTCGGCATGAAAAATCCGGACGCGCCCGACATCACCGTCTCGCAAGGCA
>JBJXGL010000033.1:0-3436 GCA_046160365.1 Aestuariivirga sp.
AGGGCTGGTTTATCGAACATGAGAAAGATCCAGCCCAGTGGAACGCAGCCGTCGATGCGGCCCGAAGCAATTCGACCGTCAACAAGAAGGGCTTCGCGGATGTGTTTGCAAGGACCAGGGACAGCCTTAGGAACCAGAAAGTCTCGGAGGATGAGTTCCCGCCCAAGTATGTTGGCTTTACTCCAGACCAATTCGGACTAGAGCGCGTGGCCCGCAAGGGCCTCGAACGCCTGAAGTGGGAACTCGACCGATACGAGCCAGTAGCATTTACCGTTTACAACGGTCGAACGCCACAGGTTGTGACCATCAGCGCGCCCTTCCGCATGCCCGCGAATCGCATGAATGCGGGCGAACTGGAGGAGACTTGCGTGCTCCCCGGCGGCGATCCCTTTAGCTTCGGCGAAAAGGTGAAGCCGGACGTACTGAGCGTGTTGGACATCGCGCAGCAGACACCGATCCCTGATGCGATCGAAGGCCGCCGAAAGGCATTCGCAGATTGGGTCAGCAGCCCACGCAACCCACTGACCACTCGTGCCATCGTGAACCGCATCTGGCTCTGGCATTTCGATCAGCCCATCGCGGGCAATCCCAACAACTTTGGTAGCACTGGCAAGCGACCCACGCATCCCGAACTGCTCGACTGGCTCTCGGCGACCTTTGTGGAAAATGGCTGGAGCGTCAAAGCCATGCACCGGATCATCATGAACTCCGATGTGTATCGCCGCAGCCCTGTGCGCCCCGATCTAAATACGCATCCCAATTCAAAATCGCTCGTCGACAAGGACCCGACCGGTGTAAGCTACGCTGTCTTCAAGCCGCGTCGACTCACTGCTGAGGAAATGCGCGACGCAATGCTCACCGCCACCGGCGAACTCAATCCCATGCTCGGCGGTATTCCCAATCGGCCTGAGATCAATCTTGAAGCTGCCATGCAACCTCGCCAGGTAATGGGCGCCTTCGCCTCTGCATGGACGCCGAATCCGCTGCCACAGCAGCGCCATCGCCGCTCACTTTATGCATTGAAGATTCGCGGTCTACCCGACCCGTTGCAGGAAGTCTTTAATGCTCCGACGCCGGATTTTTCTTGCGAGCGCCGCGAGGCCTCCACGGTTACGCCGCAGGTCTTCAGCCTATTGAACGGCCAGACCACGCACTTGCGGGCTCTCGCTCTTGCCAATCGCGCTGCAAAGGAAACGCACAGTGATGAAGAAGCTATCACGCGGCTCTTTGAGCTCACCTTCTCCCGTCGCTCTAATGAAGCGGAGCTGCAGAGTTGCCTCGCTCACTGGCGCGACATTGAATCACTGCTCGGTGACGAAACACCGCCTGTTCACAAGCCGCCACTCGAAGTCCGCCGCGAGGCCGTCGAGGAAAACACCGGCGAGCGGTTTTCCTTCAACGAAAAGCTACACGCCTATGCCGATTTCGTCCCCGATCTCCAGCCCGCAGATGTACCAGCGCATATCCGCGCACTCGCTGATGTCTGCCTCGCTCTCCTCAATTCGAACGAGTTTGCATATGTCTATTGACCCTTTAGACCAGCAAAATGCGCAGCCTGGCAGTGACCTCTTCCCGGGTCATCGAACCTCTCGCCACCGCGAAGGTGAGGCTTTCCCATTCTTCACTGTCCGGTGCCGGGGTGTATCCGTTGAGTTGGAGAAGGACAAGACACGCGCCAATGGCCGCCCGCTTGTTGCCGTCAATGAACGGGTGATTGCTGCAAAGATAAAAAAGATAGGCCGCAGCAACATCAACCGTATCGCTGAATGGGGAAACGCCTCCAAAACTTGCCTGGGGAGCAGCGACCGCAGATTCCAGCAAAGCACGGTCCCGAAGGCCATCGGAACCACCAAACTGAGCGATCACTTCGGCGTGGATTTCCAAAACGATTTCAATCGTCAGATGGAGGCAACGATTGGCGTCCGACTTCATGCGAGGCGCTTCATGCGAGGCGCCTCATGGTCTTCGCATATCGATCCATCGTGTCCTTAATGAGGGCGGTCATTTCCTCACGCGGCGGTAGCTCCGCAATCGGCGTGATCGTGATAGTCCCGCCAGCATGGACTTCCACATTTACCTCATCCCCAACCTTTAGCCGCGCAAGCTGAAGCAGCGCCGAATCAAAGATGATGCCTTGTGAGTTGCCGATTTTGCTGATGGTTTTGATCATGCTGTAATACTATGTTTTACCTTGTAATTTGTCAAACTTACTCATGAAAAATTTGCCTTTCATACGTCGCGACTTCATCTACGGCCTTGGCGCGAGCCTGGGCAGCGTTGCCTTCAGTTCGTTACTCGCCGAGGAGGCGAAGCATGGTCACTTCCCGGATGCCAAAGCGAAAAACGTTATCTTCCTCATGATGGAAGGTGGACCGTCGCACATCGACACGTTCGACCCTAAGCCCACCCTGGAGAAGCTGCACCTGAAGGAGTTCGTCCGTGAAGGGAAGCAGTTATCCGCAATGACAGGCGGCAAGCGCTACTATGTGCAAAGCCCCTTTAAGTTCATCAAGGCTGGCCAAAGCGGCGCGGACATGGCGGAAAACTGGACGCATCTCGCGAAGATGGCGGATGATATCTGTTTTTTCCGAGGCTGCACTGTGGACAGCGTGAACCACCCGACCGCCATGTATCAGATGAACTGCGGTAATCGCTTTGGCGGCGATCCCGGCATCGGCGCTTGGGTGAACTATGGCCTTGGCTCTGTCAATAAAGACCTGCCTGGTTTCATTGTGCTGCCCGAAGTTAGCTATCCGCAAGGTGGCGCAGCCAACTGGAGCAATGGCTATCTGCCTGCGAGTTTCCAAGGCACGCCGTTGCGCGCGAAGGGTTCCCCCATTCTTGATCTGACGCCGCCTGCCGGAGTGGGCGAGCAACGTCAGCGCAAGAATCTCGACCTCATTGCAAAGCTCAATACCGATCACGCGACGAAGCATCCCGACCACGATGAACTCGCCGCCCGCATGGATAATTACGAACTGGCCTTTCGGATGCAGATGCAAGTGCCCGAGACGCTTGACCTCTCCAAGGAAGACGCGAAGACCAAAGAACTCTACGGCATCGGCATCGACGCAACCGATTCCTTTGGCCGCAAATGCTTGCTTGCGCGCAAGCTCGTCGAGAGAGGGGTGCGCTTTGTGCAACTCTACAACGGCTCCTGGGACAGCCACGACTACATCGGGCGCGCCCATGGTAATCTCGTTCGCGGCGTGGACCAGCCGATCGCCGCACTCATCACCGACCTCAAGCAACGCGGCTTGCTCGAAAGCACGCTTATCGTCTGGTGCGGCGAGTTTGGACGCACTCCTGACAATGGCGTGCGCGGCGGCACTGCCTACGGTCGCGATCACAATCCCAACGCCATGACCATCTGGCTCGCTGGCGGCGGTTGCAATGCTGGCCACACGATCGGAGCGACGGATGAACTGGGCATGGA
>JBJXGL010000034.1:0-27193 GCA_046160365.1 Aestuariivirga sp.
CCTTCCACAAGCCCGAGCATGGCAAACAGTGAAGCCACGATGCGCAAAAGCGCATCCCGGTTCCGGTTCATTGCCAAGTCCCAGTCCATGGGGGTTCCTCTTCAAACAAAGGAACATATATAGAACAATGCTAGCGCGTGTCAAGGAATTATTTTCTCCCGAGTAGCCCAGGTTCCGTCTTCCCCGCGAAAGCGCGCCACAAGGGTGGAGCTATCGGAACTAGTGGTCTGACCCAGTCGTTTCGAACTCCCACCTGATTGATATTCGAATGACCGCAATGCGGGACAAAGCGGTCAGTAGATTCGAACCAATGAGAGTCTGCTGTTGACCCGAACCAGACTTCACCGCTTTGGCGGCTCGCCAACGCCATCGACCGAGATTCGATCTTGCAACTGATGCCCGTTTTCGTAAAACTCGGTCTCAACAGGCCGGTCATCCGGTCGTTGTCCGTCCAATCGGTTTTCGAGAAGTGGAGTGTGACTTTGTCCAACGCGCCCCGCGTCGGCCGCGCGGCCCGGATGGCCGCCCGCGCAGCTCCACTTCCCTTGAACTTGCGGCCCGTCTGGCCAGGCATGGAGGGCGGACGGTACCGCCCACTCGATGATAATGACGTTCGCCGCATACACAGTGCGGCGCTGGATATTCTCGAACACATCGGCATGGCGGATGCACCGCCAAGCGGCATTGAACTGCTGACCGCGGCAGGCGCCAGGCTGGAGAGCAATGGCCGCGTTACCTTCCCGCGCGCGCTGGTTGAAGATGTGATCGCCAGTGCCGGGCGCCACTTCGTGCTTCACGGGCAAGCGCCCCGCCACGATCTAGAGCCATGGGGGAAGAGAGTCTATTTCGGCACTGCTGGGGCTGCCGTGAGCATGGTGGACAGTGCGACCGGCGACTATCGCGACACCACCGTCAAGGATCTCTTCGATATTGCCCGCACTGTGGATGCCCTGGACCATGTACATTTCTACCAGCGTTCTGTCGTCTGCCGAGACATAACAAATCCCTCCGAGATGGATTTCAACACCTGCTATGCCACGGTGCTAGGCACGTCCAAGCACGTAGGAACAAGCTGGGGCGACCCGGAGAACATGAATGCCTCGATCGAAATGCTGCACATCATTGCAGGCGGTGAGGCCCAGTGGCGCGCCAGGCCCTTCGTGAGCCAGTCCAATTGCTTCGTGGTGCCACCTCTGCGATTTGCCCAAGACTCCTGCCGCTGCATGGAAGTTGCCGTACGAGCGGGGATGCCGGTGTTTCTCGTGTCCGCAGGCCAGGCGGGAGCCACATCGCCGGCCGCCATAGCTGGCTCAGTAGCTCAAGAAATCGCTGAATGCCTTGCCGGATTGGTTTACGTCAACGCAGTGCAGAAGGGTGCGCCCGCGATCATGGGGCCATTCTGCTTCGTATCGGACTTGCGAACGGGGGCCATGTCGGGGGGCAGCCCGGAACAGGCTTTGCTTTCTGCGTCCGCCGCCCAGATTGTGCAATTCTATGATCTCACTGCAGGCGTTCCCTCCGGCATGACGGATTCCAAAACGCCTGATGTGCAATCAGGTTATGAAAAGGCCTATAATCATGCACTGGTCGGCAACGCGGGTGCCAATCTGCTTTATGAGTCCGCTGGCATGGTGGCCAGCCTTCTCGGGTTCAGCATGGAACAACTGATTATCGACAATGATATCATTGGCGCCATCCAGCGCACCATACGTGGGATCGATGTCAGTGATGAGGCCCTGTCTTTGGATGCCATTCGCGAAACCTGCATCGGCGGACCCAATCATTTTCTGGGGAGCGAGCAGACCATGGCGCGCATGCAATCGGAGTACCTTTATCCCAGCGTAGGCGATCGCACTTCGCCCAAGGAATGGGAAGAAAAAGGCCGCCCCAGCATTCTGGGCAAGGCAACGCGCAAACTTGAAACCATTCTGGGCTCGCACTACCCCGCGCATGTTCCCAAACACATCGATGACCAGATCCGCGCCGCATTTCCAGTGCGCCTCCCCTGCAACATGATGGAGCCACCTTGAACATTGGCGTTGACCGCTTTGACACCAAAGGCTGTGCAGCGACTATGAAGGCCGTTGTGACCACGGGCAATGGTGGCTACGACAAACTGGTGTACCGCGATGTTCCGGTTCCTGTGCCAGGACCAGGCGAAGTACTCGTTCGTGTGCTGGCGGCTGGGGTCAACAACACCGAAATCAACACAAGGCTTGGCTGGTATTCATCCAGTGTGACCACGAGCACTGCGGAGGCTGCGCAAACCAACCAGTCTGAGGTGGGGGCCAAGGCGGACGGGGGATGGAATGAAGCGACACCCTTTCCGTTCATCCAAGGCACCGACTGTTGCGGAAAAGTTGTGGCCGCTGGCAGTAAAGCCGATGAGGCACTTCTGGGCCAACGTATCCTCATTCGCGCCTGCATGCGTCCCCGTGGCTTCTCCAGCATGGAAAACATCTGGATGGCCTCGGATTTTGATGGGGCCTTTGCGGAGTATGTGAAGGTTCCCGCCGGCGAAGTCTTCCCCGTAGATTGTACGTGGAGCGATGCTGAGCTGGCCACCATTCCCTGTTCCTATGGAACCGCCGAGAACATGCTGCATCGTGCAAAACTGGAGACGGGCCAGCGTGTGCTTGTCGCTGGGGCTTCAGGCGGAGTGGGGTCGGCTGCCGTTCAACTTGCCAAACGGCGCGGCGCTTACGTTGTCGGAATTGCAGCTCGAAGCAAAATGGAGGCGATGCTGCCCGTAGGGTGTGATCAGGTCATTGCCAGGGGCGACGATCTCATTGCCGCGCTGGGCGAAAACAGCATGGAACTGGTTGTCGATAATGTTGCCGGGGAAGGATTTGGCGCGATGCTAAAAGTCTTGAAGCGGGGCGGGCGCTATGTTTCATCGGGCGCCATTGGCGGCCCGCTTGTCAATCTCGACATGCGCGATTTCTATCTCAAGGATTTGACGCTGATTGGATGCACGGCATGGGATGAGCCAGTCTTTCCAAACCTTGTCTCCTATATTGAGCGCGGCGAAATCAAGCCGTTGCTGGCTAAGGTTTTCCCCCTGGAAAGAATTGCCGACGCGCAGCGGGAGTTCCTTGAAAAGCGTCACGTGGGAAATTTTGTCCTGGTTCCGGCAACCTAGAACCCATTGAGTTCCTCGGTTGAACTTACGGTTTGCGCGGACAGAGATTACTTGCTCCCCTTCAGAAGTTATCCTCGAAAACACTCCATCGACAGCCCACTGTTCGCGGCCCAAGCGCGGATCACGTCATAGGTGGCCCCGTGGGGGGTGAATTGTCCCGAAACTACCAGGATAGGGATATGAGATTTCTGCATTTGCGCTTCGCGGATGTTTCAACCGCGATACTTGAGTTCTGCTCCTGGCCGATACTGTTGAAAAACTCGAAAATTTTGGAGCCTTGTGTTTTCGTTATTGGAACAAAATATCGAAAACCACCGCGAAATTTGCTCGCCCTGACTTACAGGCGCATCAGGATTGCGAGAAACGAAAAGTCGCCACCCCCTCGGCCAGAGTTTCCAAAACCTTCTCTATGGGGCGGAATTTTCTGGGCCAGAGGCAAATAGGGAGTTTTTCAACAATATCGGCTCGAAGCTGCCATTGGTCGTGCTTCCTCGCGCCGCGGAGGTCGGACTATTCCGATTGGGTCAATCCACTAGAATGAGAGACGGACCCCTGGTTTTCCATAGGTCCCGCTTTCGCCAGGGAAGACGACGTGAGGGAGAGCGTGATGGAGTTGGCAGGTTGGGTCCCGACCCCCCTGCACCTCCCCGCTTCCGCCGGTTTGCGGCGCCCCCTCCGCTCGCGTGCAGGGGTGGAATTTTGCGGCAGCGCTTCTTACCTTCCGGCAGCTTGATCTTTGGGGTAAACACGCCGATCTAAGCGGCAGGTTTTGGCCATGCTTTCGTCCAGCAGATTCGTCGTGGCGATCCACGCCCTCAGCGTTCTGGCCCGCAATGCCGGAAAAGGACCGGTATGCTCGACGGTGGTTGCCTCCAGCGTTCACACCAATCCGGTGGTCATCCGCCGTCTGATGGGCGAGCTGGAAAGGGCCAAGCTCGTGCGCTCGGTCCCGGGGCGCGGGGGCGGATTCATTCTCGGGCGCGACGCCTCAGGGATTTCGCTGGCGGACGTTTACCGAGCAGTCGAGGACGATGCGGTGTTCCGCATGCACAAACTCGATCCCAATGCCGAATGCCCTGTCGCGGCGCAGATGGGGAAAATCCTCGCCACGCCGCTCAAGGCGGCCGAGGCCGCGATGACGATGTCGCTCTCGCGCACCACGCTCAACGACGTGGCGGCGGCGATCGTCTAGCGCAACGGGCGCTTTATGGCGCGGCGGGCTCGCTGAGAATTCGGAAGTCGCCAATGGCTGGCGAAACGCCGTCCTTGCCGGCGACGCGGAGCCACATGGCTTTGCCGGTCATGTGGCCGGGGATTTCGAAAGTCTGGGTGCCGGGCGAGGTCTGCAGGGAGAAGCTGAAGACCGGACGGCCTGCGTCCATCTTGTCTTCGGGGAGCACCATGACATCGAGGGCGGTCGCAAGCTTCTCGCCATCGATGCCATCGGGCGGAACATACTCGATGGCCGTAACCGGCATGGTTCCGGCTTGAGCGAAACTCACAAGCACATTGAGCTCGCGGTCCGGGTCCTGAAGCGTCACGAAGGAGGCGCCGTCGCGGTCGAAGAGGCGCTTCAGTTCGTAGCGCTGTTCCGCGCCATCGAGCAGTGCGGCCGAAACTCTCGCCCCCTGCCCCAGATCGCGAACGGCCGTCTTGATCTCGGATTCGGTGTCGGTCTTGGCAACAGCCGCGCCAGGCTCCGGCGCAAGCGCCACATTGACCTGGACCGGTAACGGCGGAGGCGCCGACGATGGCGACAGCGTCTGATAGGCAGCCAACGCCACACCCGCCACGGCGGCGAAGCTCGAGGCGATCAGATGAACCGATGTGAACCGCTGTGGCGGCTTAGGATTTGAGGATGGCCGTCCCGGCATAGTAACCTTGCGTCCCGAGGTCTTCTTCGATGCGTAGCAGTTGATTGTACTTTGCGAGCCGGTCCGATCGGGCCAGCGACCCCGTTTTGATCTGGCCGCAATTTGTGGCAACAGCAAGGTCCGCGATCGTCGCATCCTCGGTTTCGCCGGAGCGATGCGACATGACGGCGGTGTAACCCGCCTTGTGCGCCATTTCCACGGCTTCCAGAGTTTCCGAGAGCGAGCCGATCTGGTTAACCTTGACGAGGATCGAATTGGCGATGCCTTTGGAGATGCCTTCCTTCAAGCGCTTGGTATTGGTGACGAAGAGGTCGTCGCCCACGAGTTGGCAGGTCTTGCCGGCGAGATCGGTCAGCTTCTTCCAGCCGTCCCAGTCGTCCTCGGACATGCCGTCTTCGATGGAAACGATGGGATAGTCCTTGGCGAGCTTGGCGAGGTAGGCCGCCTGCTCGGCAATCGAGCGCTTCTTGCCTTCGCCTTCGTAATCGTAGACGCCCGCCTTGAAGAATTCTGTCGAGGCGCAGTCGAGGCCCAGATAGATGTCTTTGCCCGGTTTGTAGCCGGCCTGCCCGATGGCTTTCACCACGAAGTCGAGGGCTGCTTCGGCAGAGGGAAGATTCGGCGCGAAGCCGCCTTCGTCGCCGACATTGGTGTTGTGGCCCGCCTTCTTGAGCGCGCCCTTGAGTGTGTGGAACACTTCCGCGCCCATGCGCAGCGCCTCGCGGAATGAGCTGGCGCCGACCGGCAGGATCATGAACTCCTGGAAATCGATCGGGTTGTCGGCATGAACGCCGCCGTTGATGATGTTCATCATTGGCACCGGCAGCGTACGAGCCGATGCGCCACCGACATAGCGATAAAGCGGCAGGCCAGCGGCATCTGCCGCGGCCTTGGCGGCAGCGAGCGAGACGCCGAGGATGGCGTTGGCGCCGAGCCGGGCCTTGTTGGGCGTGCCGTCGAGATCGATCATGGCGCGGTCGATGGCGATCTGGTCTTCGGCATCCATGCCGGCAAGCGCATCGAAGATTTCGCCGTTGACAGATGCGACGGCCTTGGTGACGCCTCGGCCCAGATAACGCGCCTTGTCGCCATCGCGGAGTTCGACGGCTTCGTGGGCGCCGGTCGATGCGCCGGAGGGAACGGCGGCGCGGCCGGTGCTTCCGTCTTCAAGGGTCACATCCACTTCAACTGTCGGATTGCCGCGGCTGTCGAGAATCTCGCGGCCCGTGATGTCGAGAATGGCTGTCATTAGAACTTACCCTACCCAGAAACGCGCCGTTCTATGGCTTGGCTTGAGGCAATTGGCAAGCGGCTGGCGCGTGTCCCATTTTGGCGCTATGCGGGCCTCCGAAAACAGGTGTTTGCATGTGGGTCAGAACCCAACTCAAAATCGGCTGGAGCGATCTTTTCGCCGGCACGTTTCATGGTGTCTTCGCCAAGGAACGGGAAGCGTGGGCGGCAAAGGTGGAGAGCTATTTTCCCGGCGGAGATTCAATCGCCGCCTATTCGGTGAGGTCGGGCTTCGATCTCCTGATCCAGGCGCTCGATCTCAAGCCTGGCGATGAAGTGGTTTTTTCCGCGCTCAATGTCAAAGGCATGGTGCGCTGCGTGCGCGATGCGGGGCTTGTGCCGGTACCGGTCGATCTCGATGTCGAGCACATGGGACCACGGCTCGAGCGGCTTGAAGCGGCGCTGTCGCCGCGCTCCAAGGTATTCGTCGCGGCGCATCTCTTCGGAACGCGGCTCGATCTCGATCCGCTCTTCGCGCTGGCAAAGTCGCGCGGACTGATCGCGGTTGAAGATAACGCCCAGGCATTCAACGGCAAGAGTTATCCAGGAAGCAGCGTTGCGGACATCAACATGTTCTCCTTCGGCCCGATCAAAACGGCGACATCGCTCGGCGGGGCCTTGATCCGGGTGCATGATCCGAAATTGCGGCAGCGCATGCGCGAGATTCAATCGGCGTATCCGGTTCAGCCCAATGCCAAGCATCTAAAGCGCGTTTTGCAGTTCATGGTTTTGAAGCTGGTGGCGTCGCGGGCGGTGCTGGGAGCGATTTACCGGTATCAACGGCGCAAAGGCCGGGACTACGAGGATGCCTTGGCCGATCGGGTGCGCGATGTGGCGCCGCTCAAGAAGGCGAAGAATCTGCGCTTCCAGCCGTCCGCGGCGATGCTGGCATTGCTCGACCGCAGACTCCGGCGTTTCGATGAAGACTCTTTGCGGCGGCGGAAGCAGAAGGGCGAGCGGCTTCGGGACCGGCTGAATGGGTCGGTCGTCTTGCCGGCGCAAGCCAATGCGCATCACGACTACTGGGTGTTTCCGCTCTTGGTTTCCAATCCGCGCAAATTCATCGACGATCTTCGCGCCGAAGGTTTCGATGCATCGGATTTGCCGCGCTCGCAGCACATCGCAGCGCCGGCAGACCGCCCTGCCCTTGAGCCCAAGACGGCTGCGGCGGCGATGCGCGATCTGATCGTCGTTCCCTGCTACGACGCCATGCCCGACAGCGAAATCGACCGGCAAGCGGCAGTGATCAGGCGGATTGCGGAGCAGGTTCCGGCGCGGACGTGATGCCCCCATCCCGGCAGCACATTGCCGTAGTCCGTGCTGGCCGGGATGGCGGTGAGCCTCCCCCGGTCGAGGGGCTCGAATCTATGGCTAGGGCAGAATCGGGAGCCGGATTGTGCGAAAACTCACAAACCGGCGGATTTTGTTAAGGCGTCGATCTTTTGCAATCTGGCCAACAGCGGTTTGAGCTGATCCAGGGGCACCATGTTGGGGCCGTCGGAGGGCGCGCGGTCCGGATCTTCGTGGGTTTCGATAAAGACGCCGGCAACGCCGACGGCGACGGCGGCTCGGGCCAGCACGGGGACCATGGTGCGGTCGCCGCCCGAGGATGTGCCCTGCCCGCCCGGCTGCTGCACGGCATGGGTGGCATCGAAGATCACCGGCGCACCGGTTGCGGCCATGATTGGAAGTGCGCGCATGTCGACCACGAGGTTGTTGTAGCCGAAGCTGACGCCGCGCTCGGTGAGGAGCACATTGGGATTGCCGGAGCCCACCACTTTATCGACAACGTTCTTCATGTCCTGGGGCGCCAGGAATTGACCTTTCTTCACATTCACCACGCGCCCGGTCTTTGCCGCCGCGATGAGAAGATCGGTTTGACGGCTGAGGAAAGCGGGGATCTGGAGAATATCGATCACCGGAGCCAGCTCGGCGCATTGGTGGGGCTCGTGAACGTCGGTCAATACCGGCAAACCATATTCCTTCCGGACCTCGTCGAAAACCGCGAGCGCCTTTTCAAGACCCAAGCCTCTCTTGCCCGAAAGGCTTGTGCGGTTGGCTTTGTCGAAGCTGGTTTTGAACACGAGGCCGATGCCAAGCTCGCCGCAGATGTCCTTGAGGCGGCCGGCCATCATCATCGCATGATCGCGGCTTTCCATCTGACAGGGACCTGCGATCACACAGAGCGGCAATGCATTTCCAAAGCGCACGTTGCCGGCCGCAACGACTGCATTCGGTTTCATGGCCGGTACACCAGGAAAGTTCCGGAGCCATGGGCGTAGAGTTTTCCGGCTTCGTCCATGACCTTGCCCTCCGCAGTCTGCATTCTGCTGCCAGCGTGGAGGACGGTGGCTTTGCAGAGAATGCGGCCGGTTTCCGCCGTCAGCTTGCGGACGTAGTTTATCTTGAGTTCGATGGTGCCGTAACCTTCATCGGCGGGCAATACGGTTTGCACGGCGCAGCCCAGGGCCGAGTCGAGAAGCGTTGCGACGTAGCCGCCATGCATTCTGCGCTGCGGGTTGTAGAATTGCGCGGAGGGAAAGGCTTCGAAGGTGGCGGTGCCCTGATCGGCGGCGATCAGGCGCATGTTGAGCGCCTCCGCCATCGGCGACTGCTTCCACTCGGCAATGAGCTGGCGCAGGTATTGAAGCCCGCTTTCGGGCGATTTGCTTTGATCGGCCATACGCGCCGCCTACCACGTCAGCGCGTGACCGCCAAGGCGGGGGCTTGCGGGATGACGATGCCTTTCTCGCGGAAGATCTTGAGAAGAGCGAAACGCAGCTCGCTGGCGACGGGTGCTGCCTCAAAGACATCCGCCACATTGCCGCGCAGCTCGTATTCGATGCCGATACTGCCGAAGCGCGCCAGCGTGACGTTGGGCTCCGGGAATGTGAGCACCTTGGGATGGGAGCGGGCCAGTTCGAGGAGAGTGTCCTTCACCAGTTCTTCGTCGGTCTCATAGGTGGCCTGCACGGCGACGAGGAATCGGCCGATCGTATCGTCATGCGTCCAGTTCTTGACCGGTTCGGCGATGAGCTGAAGATTGGGCACGATGATCGAGCAGTTGTCGAAAGTCTCGATCACGGTCGAGCGCACATTGATGCGTTTGACGATCCCCTCGCCTGCGCCAAGCACGATCCAGTCGCCTACCCGGATGGGACGCTCCGCCAGAAGAATGAGGCCGGAGATGAAGTTGTTGACGATGGCCTGCAGGCCGAAACCGATGCCGACGCCGAGCGCACCCGCGATCAGCGCGAAGTTGGTGAAGTCGATGCCGGCTGCGGTGAGCGCAAACACGGCGGCGAGCAGATAGCCAACGTAGGTGGCGGTCTTGCGCACCGAGTCCTGGACGCCCTTGTCGATCCGCGTTTCCGCCAGAATGCGGCGGTCGAGCCAGCGGATGACGATGCGGGTGAGCGCCCATCCGATGATCAGGATCAAAACCGCAAGCAGCACCGACCACAACGAAACGTTGATGTTGCCGATCTTGAATCCGAACAGCGCGCTGTTGACGAAAGAGCCGAAGTCGACCCAGGTGACCGTCCATTGCAGCAGCAGCAGCGGCAAGCCCGCGAGCACCAAGAGGATGTCAACCCCGGTTCTGAACAGCAGTCCGATGCGTTCGATGCCGCGCTCGCCGAAACCGGAGATGCGCCGCAGCGCGCGGCCGAAGCGGCTCAACGGGTTGATTGCCGCGTTCACCGCCGCGTCGGCCAGATGGTGCAGCATGAACAGGATGGCGATGACGACGGAGGTATTGAAGATCTGGCCGGCGATGAAATTGCCGAGCGCTATGTAGCCGAAAATCAATGCAAGGGCGGCGATGCCGAGCAGCAGCCAGTAGACGGGTACGAGCGTGTAGACCCAGTGAAGATACGTCGCACGCTTGGCGCCGGGCCTGTCTTCGGGCTGAGTTGTCTGTCCCGTCAGTGTGAGGAGCAACAGGCCGATGAGTATGAGCAGCGCCACCGCCGACGCCGCCGACTGGCCGATAGTGTAAGAGACTGGGAGGAACAGCGATGACGAGATGCTGTCGAGCGAGTCCGATGCGGCGGCTATGGCGCAGGCCGCGGTTGATAGAACGGTGAGCCTCGAGGCCGCGCTATCGTCGAGATCGACAAGGCGCCACTGCGGGCGGCGCGGCGCTGCAATCGACCTAATGAAGGCGTAAAACACGCCTACGGACACGACGAAGTCCATGACGGGTTCGAGCAGCGTCTGGAACCGTGGCGTCAGCATCCCGGCGAGTTCGAAGGCCAGATAAAGCGGAAGGAGAAAACCAAGGACCAAAAGTAGGAATGTGCCGAGCGTCGTCGAGAACACGTTCCACAGTCGAGCCAGATCGTCTGGCTCCGCTGCCGCTTGCTGCATGCCGAGAAGGCGGCGGATGCGATTTCCGAGCAGCCGCCTGAGACCGGCAAGGGCAAGGAAAAATGCGACCGGCAACAGCAGCCAGGCGAAACTGGCCTTGCCGCTGACTTCGCTCCACCACGTGCCGATGAGAGCGCCTAGACGCTGCACGAAGACAGTGAGCCCGATCCCGCCTTCGTACCATAGGAGCGGATTGAGAACGGTTCTGCTGCTTTCGAAGACACGGCGCACGAAGCGGTCGCGCTGCAGAACGCCGATGCGGCCGACGGTTTGTTCGGCTTCCAGGGTGATGAGATCGAGCTGCGCTCTGGCGCCTTGCAGGCGGTTCAGCATATCGCCCAGAAGCTTGCGCTGGGCGGCGACAGCCGCTGCTTCCGAAGCGCCGGCGGTGGGCACGGGTCCCAATTGCGCGATCTGCTGGTTCACTTCCGCGATGGGCGCGTCGAGCTTCTGCAACTCGCTCAATGCGCGCGTGCGCACGCGCTCGGCGGAGTTTCGATGGCCAGCGAGGCGTTCGTCGCCGAGGGACGGCAACGTCAGTTCCGCCTGGATCGACTGCAGTTCGGAGCGGAAGCCTTCGGCGGCGCGCTCGCTTTGACCGAGCAGGGCTTCGTCGAAGGCTCGCGCGGGAAGGCTCAGCAGGAATACTGCGACGATCAGAAGAATTGCGGTGCGGAGACCGCGCATGGTCAGACCAGCCGGCTCTGTTCGACCGCCGCCGCGATGAACGATCTGAACAACGGATGCGGATCGAAGGGTTTGGACTTCAATTCGGGGTGATACTGCACCCCGATGAACCACGGATGATCCGGATATTCGACGGTTTCCGGCAATAGGCCATCTGGCGACATGCCGGAGAAACGCAAGCCCGCCTTCTCCAGACGGTCGCGATAGCGGGTGTTGACTTCGTAGCGGTGGCGGTGGCGCTCGGAAATGCGGGTCGAGCCGTAGATATCCGCGATTCGGCTATCGGCATTCAGCACGGCATCATAAGCGCCAAGCCGCATGGTGCCGCCGAGATCGCCGCCGGCTTTTCGCATTTCGAGTTCGTTGCCCTTCATCCATTCGGTCATGGTGCCAACGACGGGTTCTTTCGTTTCTCCGAACTCGGTTGAGGATGCTTTCTCGATGCCGCACAGACTGCGTGCGGCTTCGATACAGGCCATTTGCATGCCGAAGCATATGCCGAAATAGGGCACCTTGCGGGTGCGGGCGAAGGTCGCGGCTTTGATTTTCCCTTCGGAGCCGCGTTCGCCGAATCCGCCGGGAACCAGGATGCCATGCACGCCTTCGAGCCACGGTGCGGGGTCTTCCTGATCGAAGACTTCGGATTCGATCCAGTCAAGCTTGACCTTCACTTTGTTGGCGATGCCGCCGTGAACAAGCGCTTCGTTCAGCGACTTATAGGCGTCGAGCAGGCCGGTGTATTTGCCGACCACCGCGATCTTCACCTCGCCTTCGGGCTGGGTGATGCGGTGCATGATCTCTTCCCAGCGGGAGAGATCGGGCTGGTTGGCATTGTCGATTCCGAATGCGTCGAGAACTTCCTTGTCGAGGCCTTCCTGATGGTAGGCGCGCGGCACATCGTAGATGCTTTTGACATCCAGTGCCTGGATCACGGCCGAGGGCCGCACGTTGCAGAAGAGCGCGATCTTGCGGCGTTCGCTGGCGGGAATCTCCCGATCGGCGCGGCAGAGCAGAATATCGGGCTGGATGCCGATGGAGCGCAGTTCCTTGACCGAGTGCTGGGTGGGCTTGGTCTTGAGCTCGCCAGCGGTCGGGATGAAGGGCAACAGCGTCAGATGAATGTAGATGCAGGAGCCCCGTGGCTGTTCCTGGCCAAACTGGCGGATAGCTTCGAAGAACGGCAATCCCTCGATGTCGCCGACCGTGCCGCCGATTTCGACCAGCACGAAGTCGAAGTCTTCGTTGCCGGTGCGGACAAAATCCTTGATCGCATCGGTGACGTGCGGAATGACCTGCACGGTGCCGCCGAGATAGTCGCCGCGCCGCTCCTTGGCGATGATGTCCTGATAGATGCGGCCGGTGGTGATGTTGTCTTGCTTGTTGGCGTGGCGGCCGGTGAAACGCTCGTAGTGGCCGAGATCGAGATCGGTTTCGGCGCCGTCGTCGGTAACGAAGACTTCGCCGTGCTGATAGGGGCTCATGGTCCCTGGATCGACGTTGAGATAGGGATCGAGCTTGCGGAGCCTGACCTTAAAGCCACGCGCCTGAAGGAGTGCGCCGAGCGCCGCCGAAGCCAAACCCTTGCCGAGTGAGGAAACCACGCCGCCGGTGATGAAGATATACCGCGCCATGGGCCTTCACCCTAGTCTGCCGGTGGGGCGATTCGAAGTGGAGAATTGGAAGAAGGGGTGGCTGTGGAAAGCCACAGCTACTGCTGGACCGGAACGGATGGCTTTTCGTCGAGCTTGGGTAGGCCGGACGGGGCTGGCTCCGTCTGCGTGCCCGAGGCCGGCGCCTGGGGCTGGGTCACCCGATCGAAGACCGAGCCGGTGCCGATTGAGCCACGGGTGGCGATCACGGTGAGAACAATCGACGTGAAAAAGAAGGCCGCAGCCAGGAACGCGGTTGTCCGGGTGAGCGCATTGCCCACGCCGCGGGACGAAAACAGGTTTCCGCCGCCGCCACCACCACCGCCACCGATGCCAAGCGCTCCGCCCTCCGACCTCTGGAGCAGAATCACTCCGATAAGCGCCAAGGCGATAAGGAGATGGAAAGCAAGGAGAACGGTCTGCATGGAAGGTGTCCGGTTTCGGTTGCGCGGCGTTTAGCGGGTATGTGGGGCGAACGCAACGCGGCTCAAGGGGTCTTGTAGCGATAGCGGAACGTGCAGCAGGGGGCGCCTTCCATGATCGTCTGTTTCCGTTCGAGCGAGATGTTTGGGTCGTAACCCTGGCAGAATGTCCCGTCACGGTTGCAGGACAGTAGGTGTCCGATGCTACCCAGCCCCATATCGCGATAGGTTTCGGCATAGCGGCAGCGGGTCACATCGAAATCGAAAACTTCATCTGTTGCCTGCAAGACTTTGATTTCCAACGCGTTGTCTGCTGTCCACAGGGCGAACAGATCGATGAAGCTCCGCATCGACGTCTCTTCGCTGCCGGCGAGACGCTTGCCTTCGGCAATGGCCGCCTTGCGGATGGCGCGGTCGAGGATGACCTTAGCCCTCTCCTCGCCTATCTCCGCCGCCATTTCCCGGTAGATCGGCCCGATGACTTCGGCCTGGAGTTTGCGTTTGGTGAGGGTGGGGAGTTCTGCCATGGCCCTGCTCGCTGACAAATCGCTGACAACAGCGATCAGCGCCGGATCAGCGGTTTGGTGCTACCGCACCACTACGTGCTCGAAAAGGACAAATCAACCATGGCCGTTCACCGCGCTGTCAGCGGAGACTTGTTAAAGGAAATTTTGATTTAGGCGGCTGACCGCCTATCTTGGACTTTCGAATTGGCAAATGGATCATGACCGACCGGCGCAAATTCATACTGGTAGTTTCGGGTTTTCTGGCCCTTGCGGGAGCCGGCACGGCGAATGCCGGTGAAGGTGGGGGCTCTGGCACCGGCAGTGGTGGCGGCGGAAGTTCCGGAAGTGGCGGTGGCGGAAGTTCCGGAAGTGGCGGTGGCGAGGGCGGCAATTCCGGTCCTGGCGGCGGCGGTGGCGAAGGCGGCGATGATGATCGCGATGACGATCAGGATGACGCGCGGGACGCCATTGAGCGTGGCGAGGCCGAGCCGCTTCGCAGAATCCTCGCAATCGCCAAGAAGAAGTATGGCGGCCGGGTTGTCGATGTGAGATTGCGACGGCAGTCCGGCAAACTCTTCTACGACATCAAGCTTGTGGGCAACGACGGTACCCGGCGGCGGCTCAAACTCGATGCCAAGACGGGCAGTTCTTTGGCGGGTGATGGAATTTGAGATGCGCATCCTGATTGTCGAGGACGAACCGAAAATTGCCGCCGAGATAGCGCGGGGCGTCGAATCGTTGGGATTAACCCCCGAAACCGTGGGCGACGGCGAAGAGGCCTGGTACCGGGGCGGCACGGAGAGTTATGGCGCCATCGTCCTCGATGTAGGCCTGCCCAAGATCGATGGCATCACCTTGCTCAAGCGCTGGCGGCAGGAGGGTTTGGCAACCCCGGTGCTTGTGCTCACGGCGCGCGGAAGCTGGACCGAGCGTGTGGAAGGCATCGACGCTGGAGCAGACGACTACCTCCCCAAGCCGTTTCGCATGGAAGAGCTGCTTGCCCGGCTGCGGGCCATCCTGCGGCGCGCTGGCGGTCATGCCAGCAGCATCGTGACGATCGGCGAAGTTGCGATCGACACCCGCAACATGAGGGTGAGCGTCAAGGGAACACCGGTTTCGTTGACGCCGCTGGAGTTCCGGCTGATCAACTATCTCGCGCACAACCGCGACCGTGTCGTGCCCCAGGCCGAGCTTTGCGACAATCTCTACGACATCAACAACGACCGCGATCCCAACGCCATCGAAGCCGTGGTCGCAAGGCTGCGCCGCAAAATCAAGGCGCCGCTGATCGAGACCCGGCGCGGTTTCGGCTATCATATCACCGGACCGCAGGAATGAGGCAGGGATCCCTGCTTCTACGGCTCTTGGCGGCTTCTGCTCTGGGGATCGCCGCGGCGTTGCTGGTGGCGGGCGCCGTTCTGATCGAACTCTTCCAGTCGCAAGTGGAAGAGCGGGTTCACAAGGAGCTGCTCAATCATGCAAGCCAGCTCGCCGGCGCTCTGGAAATCGATGCCGCCGGAAAGCCAACGCTCGAGCGGCAGCCGGCCGACCCAAGGTTTCAGGAGCCGCTCAGCGGGCTTTACTGGCAGATCGCCGTGGATCAAGGCGAGAAGCTCTACTCACGTTCGATATGGGACGAATCGCTTCAACTCGCTCCGAGCGATCCGGGACCAGAAGGGCGCATTTCGCGTCTCACGGCCGCCGACGGCACGGACGTCATCGCGTTCGATCAATCCATTAAGCTACTGGAAGGCCAAACCAGCAAAAGCGCACGGATCATCGTTGCGGTCGATGCCGTGGAGGTCACGGATCCAGTCGCGTCGTTCCGCCGGTGGATGATCCTTTCGCTCGGCGCGCTTGCCATAACCTTGGCAGCGGCTGCGTGGGTTCAGGCCAAGGTGGGGCTGATGCCGCTGCGGGCCTTGAAGGACGAGTTGGCGCGGATCGCAACCGGCTCGGTTTCACGGCTTGAAGGTGGTTTTCCCAAGGAAATCGATCCATTAGTGAGCGAGTTTAATGCTGTCCTCGAAGTGCACGACAAATCCTTGAGTCAGGCGAGGGCACGCGCCAGCGATCTGGCGCATGGCCTCAAGACCCCCCTCACGATCCTCGGAGCCGTTGCCGGAGAGCTGGAGCGGCGGGGCGATTCCGCCGCCGCGGCCGATGTGGGCGAACAGGTGGCTGCCATGCAGACCGTCGTCGAACGCGAACTTTCCCGCGCCCGGCTGGCCTCGGGCCGCAATCCGCCGCTCTGTCAACTCGCACCTGTTCTCAACCAGATGGCCGGGGCGTTGCGCAAACTGCCGCGCGGCGGCGACGTCAAATGGACTGTCGAGGTGGACCCGTCACTGGCGATCCATGTCGATCAGACCGACATCAAGGAGCTTGTCGGAAACATTTGCGACAATGCCCGGAAATGGGCGGCGAGCAAGATCATGATCGCGGCCCGCCGCGAAGCGGGAGCGATCGTACTGACCGTCGACGACGACGGGCCTGGCATCAACTTGGGCGACGAGAAACGGGTGACCGAAAGGGGCTACTCGAACGATACGAATGGCAGTGGCCTCGGCCTCACCATCGTGCGCGACATCGCTGACAATTACGGTTTCAACGTCGATTTCGGACGTTCTCCGCTTGGCGGCTTCCGGGCGCGGGCAACTTTTCCAGCCAAGGGCGCGGCCGCAAAGGTCAAGGACAGGGCCACCGTTCAGGCGTAGGCCTTGATGATGCCGATAAAGTCGGCGGCTTTGAGGCTGGCTCCGCCCACCAGCGCGCCGTTGACATTGTCTGCGGACATTAGCTCCTGGGCGTTCGAAGGTTTTACGGAACCACCATAGAGAATACGCATGGCGGCAGCATTTTCGCCCACGGATTTTCCAAGTTCCTTGCGAATATGGGTGTGTACTTCAGCCACTTCCGCTGTGGTGGGCGTGAGACCGGTGCCGATGGCCCAGACGGGCTCATAGGCGATCACTGTGTTGGCGGGCGTTGTCCCCTCGGGCAAAGATCCCTCAAGCTGGTTCGAGACAACCGCGAGCGTTTTTCCGCTCTTCCTTTCTTCGAGAGTCTCGCCAATGCAGACAATGGCGGTCAATCCGGCGCGGTGGGCTGCGGCAGCTTTGGCGCGCACTGTTGCGTCGGTTTCGCCATGATTGGTGCGGCGTTCGGAATGGCCGACAATCACTGCGGTGCAGCCTGCGTCTTTCAGCATCTCCGCCGAAATGTCGCCGGTGTGAGCGCCGGAAATGGCAGCGTGGCAATCCTGGCCGCCGATCCTGATTCGACTCCCCTTCATGACGGCCTTAACGCGGCGCGCCAGCGTGGCCGGCGGGCAGACCAAGACTTCACAGCGCAATTTGACGTCCCGGAGCATGGCGGCAAGCAGGCGCGGTTCGCGCAGATTGGCCGTGGTGCCGTTCATTTTCCAGTTGCCCGCCACGAGCGGACGCGGCTGTGATCCCGCCATAACAGTCTCCCCTCCCCAAACAAGGCGCCGGGCTTAGCAGACCTTTGCTGCGCTTGCGAGAGGGTTCCGGCCTACCTATGATGTGCTGCCCGCACTGGGAAACACCAAGGACTTCATAATGCTCGAGTCAATGCGAAATGCCGCCAAAGGCTGGGTGGCGAAGGTTCTGATCGGCCTCCTCGTGATCAGTTTTGCCGTCTGGGGTGTGACCGACGTGTTCACGGGTTACCGGGCCGGGGCGCTGGCGACTGTGGGCGGCCAGGAGATTTCGACGGATCAGTTCAACGATGCGTTCAACCGCACGCTACGCAACATGTCGCAGCAGACCGGCAAAGCGATGACGCCGGAGGATGCGCGGAAAATTGGCCTCGACAAAACGGTGCTGAATTCGCTCATTCAACAAGCGGCTCTGGACGATCAAATCGACGCTCTGAAGCTCTCGATCAGCGACGCCAAGATGGCGGAACAGATTGCCGGCAACAAGTCGTTCCAGGGACTGGACGGCAAGTTCGATCCCGCCGCGCTCAGGAATTATCTTGAGCGGATCGGGATTCCGGAGAGCGCGTTCATTGCCAACGAACGCGCGGTGATACTTCGCTCGGCCATCAGCGATGCGGTTGGCGCGGGACTGGCGCCGCCCAAGACTCTGGTGGAGGCGCTGACGCAGTTCGGCGCGGAGGAGCGCGATGCGCGTTATTTCACCATCACGGTGGCGGAGACGGATATCGCCGCGCCAACGGAAGACGACATCAAGAAGCAGTACGACGGCTCGCCCGGCGCCTATACCGCGCCGGAATATCGCTCCATCGCGATCTTGAGTGCCGAGCCAGCGGACATCGCACCGAAGCTCACCGTTACCGACGAAGAACTGAAGGCGGGATACGAGAAGAGCAAGGCGGACTATTTCACGCCGGAGACCCGGACCATCCTGCAAATCACCTTCAACACCGAAGCGGAAGCCGCCGCGGCCAAGGCCAAGATCGATGGCGGGGCGGACTTCATGAGCGTAGCCAAGGAGCGTGGAGCGACGGAGGCGGATATCACCTTCGCCAAACGAAAGAAGACGGATTTCCTCGATAAGACCATTGCCGATGCTGCGTTCTCGCTTGCCCTCAATCAGGTGAGTGCGCCGGTGAAGGGTTCGCTCGCGACGGCATTGCTCAAGGCAACAGAGATTGTGCCGGAGAAGCAACCGAGTCTGGACGAGGTGCGTGACGCCCTCAAGCAGCGCCTGCAACAGGAGCGCGCGCACGATGAAGTGCAGACACTGTTCGATGCGGTCGAGAACGAGAAGAACAACCAGGTGAAGTTCGAGGACATCGCCACCAAAGTGGGCGTGCCGCTCAAGATCATTCCGTCTGTGAGCCGCTCGGGCGAAGACAAGGATGGCAAAAATGTGGACATGCCGCACAAGAACGAATTGCTGGAGGCGGTATTCGAGAGCGATGTGGGCGTCGACAATCAGGCATTGACGATCGAGGACGGTTTCACGTGGTACGAAGTGCGCGAAGTCGTGCCTTCGGCGCTGCGTCCGCTCGATACCGTCAAGGACAAGGTCAGGGCCGATGTCATCGCGAGGAAGCTCAGGGAAGCGGCGAGCGAGAAGGCCAAGGCGATCGTGACGCGCGTGCAAAGCGGCGTAACTTTCGACGCGCTGGCCCAGGAGGCGGGCCAGCCGGTGCGCGAGGCCAGCGGACTGAAACGCAACGAAACCAGCGCGGAGTTCGACTCGAATGCCGTTACTGCGCTCTTTGGCGTGGCGCAGAATGGGGTGACGTGGTCTCTCGAAGGCGATGGACGCGGCGCCAAGGTCATTCAGTCGAAGGCCGTGCTTGCGCCAGCATTCGATCCGGCTTCACTTGCCGCGAAGCAAGCGAGCGATGCGATCTTGAATGGGCTTGAGACGGATATTCCGCAGCTCTATCTCGGTGCGCTGCAAGGCATGAAGGGCGTGGCGCTGAACGAGTCGGTGTGGACGCAGTTGTCCGGCGGAACGCAGGCCCAGTGATCCAGGCGATAAGGTCACGGCCATGTTAGTCAGTCCCGATTACGATCAATTTGCCAGCCGTTACGATGAGGGTGCTGCTCAAGTCGTTCTGACGCGCCTTGTCGCCGATCTGGAGACGCCGGTTTCGGCGATGCTGAAGCTCGCCCGCAATTCGCGCTACTCGTTTCTTCTGGAGTCGGTCGAGGGTGGCGCTGTTCGCGGGCGCTATTCGATCATCGGGATGAACCCCGATCTCATCTGGAAAACCATCGGGCGCAGAGCTTTCGTCAACCGCAGCGCGCTATTGGACCCTGTTACGGGCTTCGAGGACGTGAACGTGGAGCCGCTGGAGGCTTTGCGCGCGCTGCTCGCCGAGAGTCGCATCGCCTTGCCTGAGGATGCGCCGCCGATGGCGGCTGGCATCTTCGGTTATATGGGCTACGACATGGTGCGGCTCATGGAGGAGTTGCCGGCGGCCAATCCGGACGCGCTCGGCCTTCCGGATGCCATGTTCATCCGGCCAACGGTGATCGCCATTTTCGACAGCGTGAAGGACGAGGTGACGGTAGTGTCGCCCGTTTATCCTGGTAAGGCAAAGTCGGCAAAGTCGGCCTACGCGCAAGCGCGCGAGCGGCTGTCCGAGATTGTCGATGCGCTTGACCGGCCGCTCGATCATGTGGCCTTCCGCAGCAGCGACATTCCACCCCTGCCCGAGCCCGCCTCCAACATCACGCCTGCGGACTATCAGAACATGGTGCGCGCGGCGAAGGAACATATCGCGGCGGGCGATATTTTTCAGGTGGTGCTGTCGCAGCGCTTCGAGACCGAGTTCACGCTGCCGCCATTCGCGCTCTACCGCGCGCTGAGAAGGATCAATCCGTCGCCGTTTCTCTACTATCTCGATTTCGACAGCTTCGCTGTGATCGGCTCAAGCCCGGAGATTCTGGTGCGGGTGCGCGATGGAAAAGTCACGATCCGCCCGATTGCCGGTACGCGGCGGCGCGGTGCTACGGCGCGCGAGGACCGCGCGTTGATGGACGAACTTCTGGCCGATCCGAAAGAACGCGCCGAACATCTCATGCTGCTCGATCTGGGGCGGAACGACGTGGGACGCGTTGCCGAGATTGGTTCGGTGAAAGTGACCGACAAGTTTTTCCCCGAGTTCTACAGCCATGTGATGCACATCGTTTCGAATGTGGAGGGCGAGCTTCGCAAGGACTGCGATATCATCGATGCCATGGCGGCGGGATTTCCCGCGGGGACAGTATCGGGGGCGCCCAAGGTGCGGGCGATGGAGATCATCGACGAGTTGGAGTCGGACAAGCGCGGGGTCTATGCGGGCTGCGTCGGTTACTTCTCGGCCGATGGCGAGATGGACACTTGCATCGTGCTGCGCACGGCGATCGTCAAGGACGGCAAGATGTATGTGCAGGCGGGCGCGGGCGTCGTGGCCGACAGCGTTCCCGAGAGCGAGCACATCGAGTGCGTGAACAAGGCGAAGGCGCTGTTCAGGGCGGCGGAGGAAGCGGTGCGCTTCGCCGGCCGCGCCGGGAGGGGACAATGATCGTCCTCATCGACAATTACGACAGCTTCACCTGGAACCTCTATCACTACCTGGGCGATCTCGGCGCCGAGACGGTCGTGCATCGCAACGACAAGATCAGCACGGGGCAAGTGATCTCTTCCAAGCCCGAGGCAATCGTGATTTCGCCGGGGCCAGGCACTCCTGACAGCGCTGGAATTTGCCTGGAACTGATCGAGAAGGCCGCGCCCACGATCCCGATCTTCGGTGTGTGCCTTGGTTTGCAAGCCATTGGGCAATGTTATGGCGGCAAGGTCGTGCGCGCGCCAACCCAGATGCACGGAAAGTTGTCGCACATCGCGCATGGTGGCGCGGGCGTGTTCGAGGGCGTGCCACAGGAATTCGATGCGACGCGTTATCATTCGTTGATTGTGGAGCGGGCTTCGCTGCCGGATTGTTTTGAAGTGACGGCGGAGACCGATGGGCTGATCATGGGGCTCCGGCACAGGGACTACAATGTCCATGGCGTGCAGTTTCATCCCGAGAGCATTGCCTCGGAGCATGGCCACGCGATCTTGCGGAATTTCCTGCAAATGGCGAAGGTGGGTTCGTGAGCGATCTCAAACCACTCGTCGCGAAAGTTGCCGGCGGCCAATCCTTGAGCCGCGCGGAAGCCAGGGACGCCTTCAACATCATCATGTCCGGACAAGCCACGCCGTCGCAGATCGGCGGGTTTCTGATGGCGCTTCGGGTGCGCGGCGAGACGGTGGACGAGATCGCGGGAGCGGTCGAGATCATGCGCGAGAAGATGGTGCGCGTGGATGCGCCTGCTGGCGCAATCGACATCGTCGGCACAGGCGGCGATGCGTCTGGCTCTTACAACATCTCGACCTGTGCCGCTTTCATTGCTGCCGGCGCGGGGTTGAAGGTTGCGAAGCATGGCAACCGCGCGCTCTCGTCGAAGTCGGGTGCTGCGGATGTGCTGATGGCGCTGGGCGTTAACATCGAGCTTTCTCCGCAGGCGATTTCGAAGTGCGTCGACGAGGCTGGGCTCGGCTTCATGTTTGCGCCAGCGCACCATTCCTCGATGAAGCATGTGGGGCCGACGCGGGTCGAGCTTGGCACGCGGACGATCTTCAATTTGCTCGGGCCGCTTTCCAATCCCGCAGGCGTCAAACGGCAAGTCACGGGGGTTTTCGCCAGGCCCTGGGTCGAGCCGTTGGCCCATGTGTTGCGCGATCTCGGCAGCGAGGCGTGCTGGATCTGTCATGGTGAGGGTGGCTTTGATGAAATCGTGCCTTCGGGGACGACATGGGTGTCGGAGTTGAGGGACGGCAAAGTGCGGTCGTTTGAACTTTCGCCGGAGGATGCGGGTGTCAACCGCGCCGATGCTTCCGCATTGAAAGGTGGCGACGCGGCGGGGAATGCCAAAGCATTGAAAGAGGTTTTGAAGGGGACGCCGTCGGCTTTCGCGGATGCGGCGGCGATGACGGCTGGGGCCGCGCTTTTGGTGGCGGGGCGGGCGGCGGATTTCAGGCAAGGCGTTGGGATCGCGAAGAAGGCGGTCTCGGAAGGAAAAGCCGTGGCGGCACTTCAGTCTCTTGTGCGGGTGTCGAACGCGGCATGAGCACCATTCTCGACCGGATCGCCGCCTACAAGCGGAACGAAGTTGCGAAGGCGAAGCGCGAGCGGCCCGAGGCTTCGCTTGCGCACGAGGTTCGTTCCCTGCCCCCTCCTCGCGGTTTTGCGAAAGCTCTTGAAGGGAAACGCGCGGCGGGACAGTGGGCGTTGATCGCGGAGATCAAGAAGGCCAGTCCATCGAAAGGACTGATCCGCGAGGATTTCGATCCGCCCTTGCTGGCTTCGGCTTATGAGCGCGGCGGGGCTGCTTGCCTTTCGGTGCTGACCGATGAACCGTCGTTTCAGGGCGCTCCCGCGTTTCTCACGGCGGCTCGCGATGCGACGGCGCTGCCGGCTTTGCGCAAGGACTTCATGCTCGATCCCTATCAGGTGCTTGAGGCGCGGGCCTGGGGCGCCGACTGCATTCTGCTGATCATGGCGATGATCGATGACAGCCTCGCGCGTGAACTGGAAGCGGCGGTATTCGAATTGAAGATGGATGTGCTCGCCGAAGTCCACGACGAGCACGAGCTTGAGCGCGCCCATCTCCTCAAGACACCTCTGATCGGAATCAATAATCGCAACCTCCATTCCTTCGAAACCAAACTGGAGACGAGCGAGCGGCTCGCGCCGCTTGTCGAAAGAAACCGCACGATTGTCGGCGAAAGCGGGTTGTTCGAACCCGCCGATCTGGCGCGGCTCGAATCCTCAGGGATTGGCTGCTTCCTCATCGGCGAAAGCCTGATGCGGAAAGCCGATGTGGAAGCGGCAACGCGTGCTATTCTGACCAAGCCATGAGCGAACTCACGCATCTCGACAAAAAGGGCCATGCCCGCATGGTCGACGTGTCCGGCAAGGACGTGACGGCGCGGCGTGCTGTGGCGCGCGCGCGGGTGGTGATGCTTCCCGAGACCTTGAGACTCATTCTCGATGGCGCCGCGCCCAAGGGCGATGTGTTTGCAGCAGCACGCCTCGCCGGGATCATGGCGGCGAAGAAGACTTCGGATTTGATCCCGCTCTGCCATCCTTTGGCATTGAGCAAAGTGGAAGTGGGTTTCGAGGAAGATCGTGCTTCTTCTTCCATCACCGTCACGGCGGATGTGAAGACCGATGGCAAGACGGGTGTCGAAATGGAAGCGCTCACCGCCTGCACTGTCGCCTGTCTGACGCTTTACGATATGTGCAAGGCGGTCGATCGCGGCATGCGCATCACCGATGTGCGGCTCGTCGAGAAGACCGGCGGCAAGTCTGGTACTTACAAGTCGGAGTGATATGGCCCTTCTTCCGGTAAGCGAAGCCCGGCAGCGCATTCTCGCGGATGCCCGTCCGATGCCCGCCGAAACGGTGGCGCTTCAAAATGCTCTCGGGCGTGTGCTCGCAAAACCAATCGTAGCGCGGAGAGATCAACCGCCCTTCCCTGCCTCTGCCATGGATGGCTACGCCGTGCGGGTGGAAGACCTGGGATCACTGCCGGCCACGCTTCGGCTCGTCGGCACGTCTGCCGCCGGCCATGGCTTTCGTGGGAACGTGAAACCCGGCGATGCGTGCCGCATCTTTACGGGCGCTCCCCTGCCCCGTGGCGCGGACACGGTTGTGATTCAGGAGAATACCGAAACCCGGGGTACGGCTATTCTGGTGCGCGAAGGAGCAAAAGCCGGACAGAATGTCCGTGCCGCAGGACTCGATTTCACCAGGGGCCAGGAGCTGGTTCCGGCGGCCACGGTCTTCAACGCGCGCGATCTCGGCCTCGCGGCAGCAGCAAACGCAGCCACGGTTTCCCTCCGCCGCAAGCCCGTGGTTGCGGTGTTTGCGACGGGCGATGAATTGGTGGAGCCCGGCGGCAGGCCGCGCGGCGATCAGATCGTGTCGTCGAACACCACGGCACTTGCGGCGCTCATCCGGCAATTCGGAGGGGAGCCGCTTTCCCTCGGCATCATCAAGGACGATCTCCAGGCCACCCGCGCGGCCGTGAGGCGGGCACTGAAGGCCGATATCGCGGTGAGCACCGGGGGCGCTTCGGTCGGCGATCATGACTTCGTGCAGGAAGCACTGAAGCTATCGGGGGTGGCGATCGACTTCTGGAAAATCGCCATGCGGCCCGGCAAGCCTTTCATGTATGGGACCAAGGCCGGACGGCAGTTTCTGAGCCTTCCCGGGAATCCTGTCTCGGCGTTTGTTTGCGCCACACTTTTTCTGAAGCCGCTTCTTTCGAAGATGCTCGGCCTCCCCGAAAGGGACTCTGGAACGAAGGCGGTGCTGGCCGCTGGTTTGAAAGCAAACGACGGCCGGGAGGATTATGTTCGGGCTACGCTTTCGACTGCGCCCGATGGCAGCCGCAGTGCTACTCCTTTTGCAAAGCAGGACTCTTCGATGCAGAGAACCTTGCGCGAGGCGCAGTGTCTGATCGTGAGGCCGCCCCATGCGCCTGAGGCCCAACCTGGCGACCAAGTGGATGTTCTCCTTTTGGATTTTTAATGCCGGGAGTTACGAAAAGTAAACACTTGCCGAACTAAACCGGAACTGCTATCTAAGTTGCGCTTATGTTCCGATTCCCCCGCTGCCCCACGAGGACACACACATGCTGACGCGAAAACAACTCGAACTGCTGCTTTTCATCAATTCGAGGCTCAAGGAGGAAGGCGTGCCGCCCTCTTTCGAGGAAATGAAGGTGGCGCTCGATCTCCAGTCGAAATCCGGCGTGCACCGGCTGATCGTCGCGCTCGAGGAGCGCGGGTTCCTGAAACGTATGCCGAACCGGGCCCGGGCGCTTGAAGTCATCAAGCTGCCGGAGTCGCATTCCCCAAGCCTGGCGCCGAAAAAACCCGGATTCACGCCCAATGTCATCCAGGGCAATCTCGGCAAGGTGAAGCCGATGACGGCTTCCAATGACGGTGGTCCGCGCACCGCCATCGTTCCGCTGATGGGCCGGATCGCGGCCGGGGTTCCGATTTCGGCCATTCAGGACCACAGCAACAATATCGCCGTGCCGCCGGAAATGCTCGGCGCTGGCGAACATTTCGCACTCGAGGTCAAGGGCGATTCGATGATCAACGCCGGGATCTTCGAGGGCGATACGGTGCTGATCCGCAAGGGCCAGACGGCGAACAACGGCGATATCGTCGTGGCGCTCGTGGACGAGGAAGAGGCGACGCTCAAGCGCCTGCGCCGGAAGGGCGATTCGATTGCGCTCGAAGCGGCGAACCCCACTTACGAAACCCGCATTTTCGGACCTGACCGGGTGAAGGTTCAGGGCCGGCTTGTCGGGCTTCTGCGCAAGTACTGAGAGCGCCGCTTGCGCGCCCCGTTTTGCGATTCGCCCGGTGTGCTATTGGCGGATCATGCGACGTTTAGCGATTCTGATTGGCGTCATCTCCGCCCTGCTCTCCGGTTCATTTGCCCACGCGCAGGAGAGCGGCGTTTCGAGGCATCCGATGGAGGCTTTGTCTCCAGACGAGGTGGCGAAGGCGGTTGAATTGCTCAAAGCCGCCGGACTCGCCGACGGCAATACCTTCTATCCGCAGATCGCGCTGTTCGAGATGCCGAAGGCGGCCGTGCTGGCCTGGACACCCGGCGCGCCCGTGACCCGCAAGGCGGACGTCATTTTCCGCAAGGCGGGGGAAACTTATGAAGCCCTCGTTGATCTCGACGCAGGAAACGTCGTTTCGAGCCGCGAGGTGCCGGGTGCGGAGCCGATGATCCTCGATGGCGAGTGGAATCTGGCGCGTGACCGTTTCATGGCCGACCCGCGCTTCAAGGCTGCTCTGGCGCGGCGTGGATACGCGGCGGACGGCACATCGGTCTTCTGCACGCCGGCTTCGGCTGGGTACTTTCCCGGCGAAGGCTACGAAGGGCGGCGCATCCTCAAGATTCCCTGCTACGACAGCAATCAGAAGCTCCATCCGCAGCTGGCGCGGCCGATCGAAGGATTGATGGGCGTTGTCGACAGCGAAACGGGTGAGGTGCTTGCCGTAATCGACAACGATGTGGTGCCGCTGCCACCTGCCCCAAAAGGCTATGGAAGCGATCTGCCGCCGCCCCGGCCGCCGCTGAACCCCGTCGACATCGTCGCGGACCTCGGAGGCAATATTCGCATTTCGGGGAATCTCGAAATCGGCTGGCTCGACTGGTCGTTTCATGTGCGGCCAGACAAACGGGCCGGGCTCATTCTTTCGCTGGTGCGGTTCGACGACAACGGCCGGAACCGGCTCATCGCATATCGTATGAACGTGTCCGAGATGTTCGTGCCTTACATGGATCCCAATCCCGAATGGGCCTACCGCACCTTCATGGATGTGGGCGAGTTCGGGCTAGGCTATCTGATATCCTCTCTTCGCGAAGGCGCTGACTGTCCTGTCAGCGCACTCTATGCCGATTTGACATTCCCCGGCGACGACGGCTCGGTTTACACGCGCAAGAGTGCGCTTTGCATTTTCGAGCGCGCTACCGGCGATCCGGCATGGCGGCATTCGAGCGGGTCGCAGAATCCGCCAGACAGCCGGCCAGAAATCGAACTTGTCGTGCGGCACATTCCAACCCTCGGCAATTACGACTATGTGATCGACTACGTGTTCCAGCCAAGGGGCGCCATCAAGCTGCGCGTGGGTGCCACGGGTTTCGATGCGATCAAGTCGGTCACGGCGGCGAACATGGGCGATGC
>JBJXGL010000035.1:0-4208 GCA_046160365.1 Aestuariivirga sp.
CGCTCGACATCGTCGAACTGGTCATGGCTTTTGAAGAGGCTTTCGATCTGGACATCCCCGATGAGGATGCCGAGAAGATCGCCACCGTCAAAGACGCGATTGACTATATTAAGGCGAAAAAGAAATAACTGGGCGCGCCTCGTCCGCGCTTCTTGAATTTCGACACGGAGTAGAGTTTGGCACGCAGAGTCGTTGTCACCGGCGTGGGCCTCCTGTCCTCGCTAGGTATTGGATCAGAAGAAACTTGGGCTGGCTGCCGGGAAGGCCGTAACGGGATTGGTCCTATTCACCAGTTCGACGCGACGCGTTTTAGCTGCCGCATCGCTGGTGAGGTAAAGGATTTTGACCCGCTCGCCTTCATCGAAAAGAAGGAAGCCCGCAAGATGGGCCGCTTTATCCAGTTTGCCGTTGCGGCCAGCCATTTTGCGATGAAGCAGTCCGGCTTGGTGGTGAGCGATGAAGATGCCGACATGGTTGGCGTCTACATCGGCAGTGGTATCGGCGGCTTTGAGATCATCGAGCGCGAGTACAAGATTCTGCTCGAACGCGGCCCTGACCGGATTTCGCCGTTCTTCATTCCCGCCACCATCATCAACCTTGCCTCCGGACAGGTTTCCATCCGGTATAACGCCAAGGGGCCCAATTCGGCCACCGCCACGGCGTGCACCACCGGCACCCATTGCATCGGGGATTCGTTCCGGCTTATTCAGCGCGGCGATGCCGACGCCATGATCTGCGGCGGGTCAGAGGCGGCGGTGACGCCGATGAGCGTCGGTGGATTCGCCGCCATGCGCGCCCTCACCCACAACAACGACAACCCGGCTACCGCTTGCCGGCCCTGGGATAAGGACCGTGACGGTTTTGTGGTGGGAGAAGGCGCCGGCGTGCTGGTGCTGGAAGAACTCGAGTTTGCCCGGCGGCGCGGCGCCCACATCATGGCCGAGGTCATTGGCTATGGGATGACCGGCGATGCCTATCACATCACTTCCGGAGCCGCCAATGGCGATGGCATCATCCGCGTCATGCGGCGCGCTATCAAGGATGCCGGCATCACGCCGGATCAGATCGACTACATCAACGCCCACGCCACGTCCACCCCGGTTGGTGATCCGCTCGAAGTGCGCGCCATCAAGACCACGTTTGGCGATCATGCGGCTAAGGTAGCCATCAGCTCCACCAAGTCCATGACCGGCCACCTGCTGGGCGGCGCCGGCGGGCTCGAAGCCGGCATCACCGTGCTGGCCATGCGCGATCAGATCGCTCCGCCCACCATCAATCTCGATCATCCGGATGAAGAATGCGATCTGGACTTCATTCCTCATCACGCCCGCCCCATGCGCATCGATTGCGCGCTGTCGAACTCGTTTGGCTTCGGCGGCACCAATGGCTGCCTGATCTTTAAGCGATTTGACGGTTCTTAGGAGGTCTTCGCCGTGCAGAGCCAAGCTGCGAGTGTCGCCGACTATCTGAACGAACTGCCCGAAGAACGCCGTGAAGCTATCGCCAAGGTGCGGGCCGTGATTCGCAAGAATCTGCCGAAAGGGTTCGTCGAGCAGATGAGCTACGGCATGATCGGCTACGTCGTGCCACACAAGCTCTACCCGGCCGGCTATCACTGCGATCCCAAGCTGCCGCTCTGCTTTGCCGGCCTCGCCTCGCAGAAGCAGTACATGGCGCTCTATCTGATGACGGTCTATCAGAGCACGGCGATGGAGCAATGGCTGCGCCAGCAGTTTCAAGCCCGCGGCAAAAAGCTCGACATGGGCAAGAGCTGTATCCGCTTCAAGAAGCTTGACGACTTACCGCTCGATGTAATTGGTGAGGCAATCGGCCGGGTCTCCCTGGCCGACTACATTATCAACTACGAGGATGTCCTGAAGCTAAGCAAGACCCGCGGGAAAAAGTGAAATCAGTGGGACACGCGCGGGCGCATCACCTTGGCCTGCGCGATCCAGCCTTCTACGTCGTCCAGTTCCGGCAGCGTCGGAGCGATGCGGCCCCTGGCCCCGGTGGGATTGGTCTCCGTCATCTTGGCGAGTAGATTTACCGGTACGCGACTCTTGAGTTCCTTCACCGTATCGACGCCCGAGACCTCGAGCAGTTCGGCCCAGTCCGGCGTCACGCCGTCCACGCGCAGCAGGTCAGCCGCATTCACCCAAGCCAATATCAACTCGGCTTTGATGCCCGTTTCAGCAGCGATCCGTTGCCGGCCCTTAGGGTCTCCGCCCTGATCGAGCAACTCGCGCACCCAGGCAATCCCGATCGATCGCAACTTCTGGCCGTAGGCCGGACCGATGCCTTCAATTCGCTCGATGTCGCCGGCCACGGTTTTCTTGCCTTCGGGGGCCTTGAGCTTGGCTTCCAGGTCCGCCAGCGTGGTGGTCCAGTTGCCCTGAGCCTGTGTGAACTCGGTCCGGGACGCCGTCAGTTGTGCTTCCAGCCCGGCGATGCGTTTCTCATAGGCCGCATTGTCCTCCCGGTCAGCGGCGACAGCCTTGGCCAGTTCGGTCTGGGATTTGCTTAGTTGAGCCTGGAAGTCGGCAATCTGCTTCTCGTAGTCGGCGTCGTTGGCCTTGTCGTGCGCGATCATCTTCTCGATACGCTCAGTCAGGTCCGCGATACGGCGCTCATAGGCCGCATCCTGTTCCCTATCGGTTGCGGCTGCCTTGGCCAGCTCGGTCTGGGAATTGGCGAGTTGGGCCTTGAAGTCGGCAATCTGTTTCTCGTAGGCGGCGTCGTTGGCCTTGTCGTGCGCGATCATCTTCTCGATGCGTGCGTTCAGTTCTGAGATGCGTGCCTCATAAGCCGCATCATCGGCCCGGTCAGCGGCAACGGCTTTGGCCAGTTCAGTCTGGGACTTGCCTAGTTGGGCCTGGAAGTCGGCAATCTGCTTCTCGTAGGCGGCGTCGTTGGCCTTGTCGTGCGCGATCACCTTCTCGATGCGCGCGTTGAGTTCTGAGATGCGTGCCTCATAAGCCGCATCGTCTTCCCGGTCCGCCGCGACGGCTTTGGCCAGCTCCGTCTGGGACTTGCCTAGTTGGGCCTGGAAGTCGGCAATCTGCTTCTCGTAGGCGGCGTCGTTGGCCTTGTCGCGAGCGATCATGGCCTCGATGCGCGCGTTCAACTCGGCGATGCGTTTTTCATACGCCGCATCATCTTCCCGGTCCGCCGCGACGGCCTTGGCCAGTTCAGTCTCAGACTTGCCTAGTTGCGCCTGGAAGTCGGCAATCTGCTTTTCGTAGGCGGCGTCGTTGGCCTTGTCGCGAGCGATCATGGCCTCAATGCGCGCGTTCAACTCGGCGATGCGTTTCTCATATGCCGCATCGTCTTCCCGGTCAGCGCTGATCGCCTTGGCCAGGCGACTCTCCAAATCGGCTATGCGCGCAGCAGTGGCAGCGTCGGCTGCCGCGGTCCGCCCCGACAGGTCGCTCAACTGAGCCTGGAAAGAATTGCGATCGCTTTCGATCGCCGAGTAGCGAACAGTCCAACCCGATTCAAGCTCAGTTCGCTGCTTGGCGGCCGCGGCCAGTTGAGCCTCGGTGGTTGTGAGTTTCAGCTCAAGATCGGTAACCCGGGAGCCGCACTCGGTTTCCAGCTTGGCCAACTTCGCCGCTGCCTCGGTACCTTTACGCTTCCAGCCTTCGAGATCTGCCGCGAGTTTGGCGCGCTCGCCGGTCCATGCGCGAGCCTTGTCGTTCCATTCGGTCAATGACTCTTCCTGGATCATCAGCTTGCCGGAAATGGCATCCAGCTCCGTGGTCGCCTTGCTGAAATCGGTTTCGAGCGCCGAATGCCTGGTCCGCAGGATATTAACCTGGCTATCGGATTCCCGCAGCGAAGTGGCCAACCGGTCGCGTTCGTTCTCGAGTGCCGCATAACGGCTCTGCCAGCTGGCGTCTAAGTCGGCGGTGGCGCTGTCACCGAACAGGGTCTTCAAAAACCAACCAACCAGACCGCCGAGTAAAGCGGCCGCCAGCAGGCACCAGAAAATGTTCCAGAATACGTAGCTCACGGTCTTCGAAATCCTTTCAAATAGACTCGATGGCTCACAACAGAATCTACAGGCCCCAGACCTTGAACTGGGTCCGCCGGTTCTTTTCCATCCCTGCCGCGTTCCTGTTACTGGCCACGGGTTTATCTGGGCCAAATCCCTCGGACGCCAATCGACTTGGGGCCACGCCCTTGCTTTCCAGGTACTTCACCACTGC
>JBJXGL010000036.1:0-8403 GCA_046160365.1 Aestuariivirga sp.
CCCATTGATCCTATCTTGGCGGCTATGAAAGTCTGGAAATCCCCGGTGCTCTACCTCGGCGTGCTGCTTGTGCTCGCCGTGGCGGGAGCATTGGCGGCTCCGTTTGTGCTCGACTGGGACGGTTACAAGCCCCGGCTTGAGGCCTATGGCGAGAAACTCACCGGCCGGAAGGTCGAGATCGCGGGGCCGATTGCCGTGCGGCTGTTTCCCTGGCCGCGGCTCATTGCCGATCAGGTCAAGATCGCGAACATCGCCGGCAGCGAGGAGCCGCATATCCTCGCGGCGGAGCGGGTGGTCGTGAAGTTCACGCCAGCCGCACTCCTCAATGGCACCATCAAGGTGGAGGAAATCGACATCGAGAAACCGGCCTTCGTTCTGGAACGCACCGAGGCAGGCGAGGTCAACTGGCGGCTCTCGCCTTCCGAAGACATCGGCAAGAGCCGCTTGCTGGAACAGGTGCAACTGGATCGCATCAGCATCAAAGAGGGTAGCCTGCGCTTCATCGACCGCCGCAATGGCATCGACAGCGGCTTCAGGCAGATGAACTTCGCACTTGCTGCTCCGGGCATTGATGGCCCGTGGCGGGCGAGGGGTACGGCCACTCACAAAAGCCGTGCTTACGAAATCGGCGTCAACACCGGACAACACCGGGTACAAGAAGCTTTCCGTTTCGGTTTTCGCGTGGCGCCGGGCGATGGCTCGGGCGTCATTGTTTCATTCGATGGCGATTACAACGGCGCGGATGTCACCGGAACGACGCGGATCGAGCCTGCCGCTTCGCAAGATGGAAAAGGCGATGCCGAGGGCGCACTGCGGCCACTTGTCTTCGTCTCGAAAGTGAAGGCGGGTTTTGATCGCATCGCTTTCGAGACGATCGAAATCATACCGCGCGACACGCCCAACGCGGCGACGCTAGTGAGCGGCAATGCGGCAATCGTGCTCGGCGAAAAACGCGGGGTCTCCGCCGAACTTTCCGCGCCCCGGCTCGATTTCGACGATCTGGCCGGCGCCACAACTTGGCTCAAAATCAGGAATGGCGATTTTCTTTCGCTCGCCAGCGGCTTGTTCGAGTCGATGCCGGAAGGCCTCGAAGTTGCGGGCAAGTTCAAGGTCGGATTGCTCAGGGCGGGTGGAGAAAACATCGAGAATGCGCTGATCGAACTGAGCGGCAATCGTGATGGGCTCGCCATCCCGAACCTCACCGCTTCGCTTCCAGGCCGTTCGCGGTTCCTGTTTCGGGGAGATTTCGCGCCGGGGCCGGTGGGCGCGGATTTGAAAGGCATCCTTTCAATCGAAGCCAACGATCTCCGGCAAGTTTCGGGCTGGCTGTGGCCCGAAGGCAAGGAAGCAATCGCGGCGACATGGACCGGGGATCGTGGCCGCCTCAAACTTGAAGGTGAGGCAAAGGCTTCGGCGCGGCAGCTCCAGCTTCGCAACGCGCGCTATGAGCTCGATGGCGTGCCCGGCACGGTCTCGCTCGATGCAGCCTATGGCGAGCGCCCGCGCTTCGTGCTCGATCTCGATGCCGGTTCCCTCGACTTCGACGCCTATGTACCAAAGGGCCTTTCCGCATTCGGTGGCGGCGGGGAGGCGAGTTTTGCTTCAGTTGCGGCGGCGATCGCCAGCGCCGCGCAGGCCCGCGACCTCAGGGTCAATGCGAAGCTCGCGGGGGTGCGGCTCAATGGCGTCGATGCCAAGGAAGTGGCCGCCGATTTCACCTCGGGTGAGAAGGGGCTGCAAATCCGTCAGTTCGGCATCGGTTCCGTCAATGGCGCGAAGTTGGCGTTGAATGGGCTGATCCTCAAGACGGTCGAAGGCGCTGACGGACGCATCGATTTCACCGCCGCTGCCGCGATGCCGCAGGGGCTGCTGCGGCTTCTCGGCATCATTGACGGCGATGTGGCGCCTGCCTGGGTTAGGGCGCTCGGCTCAACCGACCTTCAAGGTTCGATTGCCATGCAGCCGGGATCGGGCGGTAGCACGAGCACCATCGAGGTGAGTGGCGCTTCTGGAGAACTCCGCTATTCGGGCTCGGCCACTCTGTCGGGCCTCGATGGCTCGACGCCAATCACTGTGAGCGGCACCGGGGCACTTCAAAGCGTGCGCAGCGGAGAAATTTTGCGCCTCATCGTGCCGGATCACGCCGGTCCACCGGGACAGGCGGGCCGCATCGTCGCCACCGTTTCAGGACGGCTCGGCGAAAACCTCGCAAGCGAAATCAAGGCCGATCTCTATGGCGCCACTCTTCAGTTCAGCGGCAAGATGAAGCCGGCAGCCGATGCCTTTGGCGCGGAAGGATCATTTGCCGCCAGTGCCGGCAATGCCGGGGAGGTTTGGGCTGCGGCCGGCGTTCCAGCGACGGCGCCCGCCGGAAGCCTCAATCTGCGCGGCAATGTGAAGCCCGCGAAGGGCGGCGTCGAGATCACCGAGGTCACCGGCACGGTGGCGGATGTGCCGGTGTCGGGACATCTGATGGTTTCCGGCACGGGCCGAATCGAAGGACAGCTCATCGCCGCGCGGCTGGTGCTCAAGGACATCCTTTCCGCCGCGATGATGCCTTGGGGCCCGGCGCAACCGTCTCTCGCAACGACTTTCGCGCCAACGCCGCCTTTTGCGCTTTCGGGCGAGTTCTGGCTCAAACCGCAGCAGCTTGAACTCTATCCCGGCGCTGCAATCGCCGAAGCCGAGGTCGGCTGGCGCGCGGACCCGTTCGGCACGACGCTCAATGCCTTCGGCAAGGACAAGGACGGCCGGAACTTCAGTTTGGAGATTGTCTCGAAGCCCAAGGGTGCGGGGCGCGCCATCGCAGGTGAACTGGACGGTTCAATCGATCTTTCGAAGTCGCTCATAGCAACTGACGGGAACCCCGTGGCCTCTGGCGAACTCGATCTCTCATTCAATTTCGAAGGTGTGGGTCGCAGCCCCAGCGCGGTCATGACGGCGCTGAACGGCAGCGGCAATTTCGAACTTGTCGGAGCAGGCATCGCCGGCGTTTCTCCGTCCAGTTTCTCCAGAGTTTTGGAGGCGGCAAACGATGCCACCGGACTTCAAGCCGCCTTCGACGCCCTGCTTCAGCCTGTCTCTTATGACCTCGGCGATGCGCAGGGGAAGATGAGCATCCGCAACGGCGTTATGACTCTCGATCCCGTGCGCACCACCGGCCCCCATGCCGATGCTCGCCTCGCGCCCGTTCTCGAACTGCGCGACGATGGGATCGCCGCCGATATCGGCCTCGAACTTCTGCTGAAGGCGCGGCCCGGCTTACCGGCCATGGAACTGAGTTATTCCGGTCCGCCCATGGCACTGACACGCGGCACCTCGATGGCGGAGCTGTCGTCTTTCCTTGGCTACCGCATTCTCGAAAAGGGTGTCGGCGAACTGGAACGCTTGCAGGCGGAGCAAGCGCGGCTTGCGGCAGAGGAAGAGCGCACGCGCAAGGAAGACCAGGCGAAATACGATGCCTATGTCGAAAATCGCCGCGAGTTACGCGCCCTCCAGCGTCGTATCAAAATGATCGAGGAGCTTCGTCGCCAAGCCGAGGAGAAGGCGAAGAAGGACGCGGAAGACGCCGCCAAGGCCGAGAAGGACACGCTGCTCAGACTACTGAACACGCCAGAGGAAATCCTGGTTCCCTTGCCGCGCACAAAGCCAAGGCCGCCCGTCAAGCCTCAGCAGGCGGCGAAACCTGCACCGAAGCCAAAGCCCGAACTTCAGGTGCCGCTGGTCTTGGTGCCGCCAGCTTCGCCCTGATGGCGCTTCAAGAGCCACACGCGGATCGCGCTTGAAAGATTGCGATTTCCGCGTGTGCTATCGATGGAAGCGATCAACGCCGCAATCGTAACGTGATCTCGCGCCGCTGCACGGCGCAGTTCCTCCCAAAACTCTTCCTCAAGAGAAATCGACGTGCGATGCCCCGCGATGGTGATCGAGCGTTTGAGTTCGCCAGCGGTCATTGGGCCGGCCAAGTGAATTCGTTCTTACGGGCGCAAGAAGCGGTTCGACGGCGAGCCTCGGATCGAGACGGGCCGAAAGTAGGGACCATCATTTGTCTTCGCGGCGATGTAAGTCGAGCCGCTTGACCGCGAGCTTGTCGTTCGCTTTGCGCGTCTTTCGATCGGCTTTCATTTCGCCGAACTTCGCGCGGTTCGCTTCGGCTTCGCGCTCTTTCTCCGCGCGCGCGGCCTGTTTTCGGAAGCGTTTGAGATTGACGATGTCGCCAGTCATCTGGGCGCCAGCATGTCTTCCGGGCGCACGATCTTGTCGAAATCATCGGCCGGAATACCATCCTTCACCGCTTCTTCGCGAAGCGTGGTTCCGTTCTTGTGCGCCGTCTTGGCGATTTTCGCGGCGCGGTCATAGCCGTATTTCGGCGCCAGCGCCGTTACCAGCATCAGCGAGCGATCCAGCGCCGCCTTGATGTTGTCCTCGCGCGCCTCGATTCCTGCAACGCAGTTGTCGGTGAAGCTGACCGCCGCATCCGCCATCAGCCGCACCGATTGCAGGAAGTTGTAGGCCATCACTGGATTGAACACATTCAGCTCGAAGTGTCCCTGCGATCCGGCGAACGTGAGTGCCGCGTGGTTGCCAAAAATCTGGACGCAGACCATCGTTAAGGCTTCGCACTGCGTCGGGTTCACCTTGCCCGGCATGATCGAAGAGCCCGGCTCGTTCTCGGGCAGCGAAAGTTCTCCAAGCCCCGAACGCGGTCCCGATCCCAAAAAGCGGATGTCGTTGGCGATCTTGAACAGCGAGGCTGCCACAGTGTTGATCGCGCCATGGCTCATCACCATCGCGTCGTGAGCGGCGAGGGCTTCGAACTTATTGGGCGCGGTGGTGAAGGGCAAGCCGGTGATCACCGCAATGCGCTCCGCCACTTTCTCTGCGAATCCAACCGGCGCGTTGAGCCCCGTGCCGACCGCGGTGCCGCCTTGCGCCAGTTCCATCAGCATCGGCATGGTCATCTCGATGCGCGAAATGCCGTTCTCTACTTGCTTGGCGTAACCCGAAAACTCCTGGCCCAGAGTCACCGGCGTTGCATCCTGCGTATGCGTGCGGCCGATCTTGATGATCTTGGCCCACTGCTTCGCCTTGGCACCCAGAGCCTTATGCAGGAGCCGCAGCGCCGGAAGCAAATCATGCGCAATCTGCTCGGCGCAGGCGATGTGCATGGCGGTCGGATAGGTGTCGTTCGACGACTGGCTCATGTTGACGTGATCGTTGGGATGCACCGGCTTCTTCGAGCCCATGGCGCCGCCCAGCATTTCGATGGCGCGGTTCGAGATCACTTCGTTGGCATTCATGTTGGACTGCGTGCCCGAGCCCGTCTGCCAAACCACAAGCGGGAAATGCTCGTCGAGCTTGCCGTCGATGACCTCCTGCGCCGCATTGACAATGGCATCGCCAATCTTCCTGTCGAGCTTGCCCAGCCCCATATTCACTTCCGCCGCAGCGCGCTTCACAATCCCCAAAGCCCGCACCACCGGCTGTGGCTGCTTTTCCCACCCAATCTTGAAGTTCCCCCGCGACCGCTCGGCCTGCGCCCCCCAGTATTTCGAGGCGGCCACTTCAATGGGGCCGAAGGTATCTGTTTCGGTACGTGTTTTGGTCATGCTTTTCACTTGCGATTGCCAGGCGGGTGACTATCATTTCCGGTTCTTAACTGCTAGTCAGCCAAAAGAACATGGTGCGTGGTGTTACGAAAAAAGTGCGACAGCAGACGGCCCCGATCCTGTGAGATTGGCCGCGCCAGGCGATTGGGGAGACAGCTGTGATTGAAGCCGTGCATGTGGATCGATGCGTGGCCTGCGGATCGAAGGAACTTCGCTCCGCATTCGCGCACGAGAACCGACGTCACAACAGCCTGGCGCGTCTTTCAGGCGAGTTGCCGGAAGGCGTCGACCCGACCTTCCTGTCGACGTTCGCAAAGATTGGTTGGAGGGTTTGCGACCATTGCGGCATGATTTTCGCGGGAAACCGCCCGCCCGCCCATGGTTGCGAATCTTGGTACCTGCCGATGTTCAAGTTGTCGGAGGAGCGCGGCTATGATGTGTCGCCACTGCCCGATGGATACGTTCAATCCAAGGCGGCAGGCGGAGCCCGGCTCTATGGCATCCTGAAGGAGCGCGGTTTGATCGCGCGCGGCGCGAGAATCCTGCATATTCGCTGTGCGACGGGCGAGTTGCTCCGCCTCGCTAAGGAAAATGACGGTGCGGACGTGTGGGGATTCGATTTCTTCCCCTCTTGCGTTGCTCATGCAAACGCGGCCATCGGGGAAGATCGTGTCAAACTCCTGGCAGGCCCAAACCCGTGCCTCTCGGATTGCGGCGTGAAGTTTGATCTCATCATTTCAAATCACATGGTCACCCATGCGCATGATCCGAAATTGCTTGCCTTGGATTTGCGTGACAACCTCGCCGAGGGTGGCGCTCTCGTCACCTGTAACGAGCCGGACCACGCCAAGACGCTGAAGAGCTTCCGCTCCTATCGGCGCGGAATCAACTTCTTCCACAAGCAGCTTTTCTCAGAGGAGACGTTTATCTCCAGCATGCGGGGGTGGGGATACGAACTGGTGCGGATCACGGGAGCCGGTGGGCATGCTCGAAAGCTCGAAAAGTACATGATGTTCATCTGCCGCAAGAGCGCGCCGGCTCACGAGCCGGTCGGTTCGGCGGCCAAGAGTGCCGGTCTGCTGAGGTCATGGGAGCGGCGGCGCCGGGTTGCGGAGCTGTTGCGGCTCGTCTAGGCAGGAACTGTTGGGACTGCTTCCCCGCAACGTGTGAATGCTGGGGCTCGCGAGCCACTGGATGGAGTTGCCGCGCGGGAACTTCGCTAGTGATATCGCCAGAAGGAATAGACCGTCAGCGCAATCGACCAGCCCAGGATCACGTTCCGCACGACATGATGCGGGAGGCTTCGGGCAATCTTCGCCATGCCATAGCCGCCTACGATCGCGCCGGCCATCATGGCGAGCGACGGGCCCCAGCGCACCAGACCCGTGCCTGCGAAGATGACAATGCCGATCAGCGTCATCAGCGAGATCGTGACGTTCCTCAACGCATTGGCGTGGTGGATCGACATGTGACTGAAAATCGAATGGATGGCGAGCAGGATGATGCCCATGCCAAGCCCGAAGTATCCGCCATAGACATAGACGATAAACTCAAGCAGGAACGAGAGCCACAGCCAGCGCGCGGCGTCGAAGCCCTGCATTGATTGCAGCCGCGCGCGGATCATCGGCCCCAGGCCGAAGGACAGCGTCGCGAAGAGCAGAAGCCACGGAATGGCGGTGTGGAAAGAAGCTTCGCCCAGCCATACGAAGAGAACCGATCCCAGCGTTCCGCCCACCGCGGCAAGCATCAGCCGCGTCACCAGATGCTGGCGCACTTCGGCGATCTCCTTGCGATAGACTGCCGTGCCGACAATGTTGGCCGGCAGCAGCGCCACGAAATTCGCGGCGTTGGCCTCCATCTCGGACAAGCCCGCCGCGATCAGCAGCGGAAAGGTCATGAAGCCCGCGCCACCCGCCAGCACATTGATCATCCCGGCCACGATGCCGCCGGTAAAGAGGATTACGAGGTTGAGGAGGTCCATGGGACGTGCAATAGCCGGTCAGCTCACCGCGTCCCACCATACCGGATTGCTCCAGGCGCGTTTGCCTGCGTTGTCGATGGCCACGACGCGGAACCAGGGGCTTGATTTTTCGAGCAGCCAACCCTTTTCCAGTTTCGCTAGATCGAACGCAGCGCCCGTGATGGCGCGGCCGGTGGCGACGCAGCTTCGCGAATTGCCGCACACCACCGTGATCGTATCGACGGGCGAGGTTCCGATGGCGATTTCCTTGCCGTCGAGGCGAATGTCGTGGAGCAGGGGCCCTTGGCTCGCATAGAATGCCCCGCGCTTCAGCGCATCGAGTAGGACATCGGGATCAAGGCTCTCCGCTTTCACGTGCACCCATCCGCCGAAATGGTCCGGCGTCTTGAAATGCGCATCGTCGGTGGCGAAGCCTGAAAGTCGCCGCCCCTCGTTCAGCAATTGATCCCAGAGATAAAGCCCCTCGCCGCGATCGTTCTCGATGGCGCAGCCGTGATTGTAGATTTCGACCGCATGGGCGCAATCGATGGCGCGGCCATCTTCGATGGTGAGCTGCGACCATGCCGGATGCGCGATGCCGACAAAGGCTCCAGATTCGACGGCGCGGCGCGCAATTTCTGCGCCGGTCTCGCCCTTCGCAGCGGGTTTGAATTCAAGCGGCAGGCCCGCCGCCACGATATGCCAGAGTTCGCCGGCGCTAGTTTTCGGCGCATGCAGTTCCGCACCAATTATCGTGGTGAACTGATTGCCGCGCAGATGCCGCGTGTCGGCAATGGGCCAATCGAAGTGATCGATGAAGTGCTCCGACATCAT
>JBJXGL010000037.1:0-3232 GCA_046160365.1 Aestuariivirga sp.
TACGGCTTGGTCAGGAACAGCGGCAGGCCGAGTTTGTTGTTGTAAGTGGGACGATACCGCTCCAGGTTGTACATGGAACTATCCACTTTGCGCGGTCCGAGCTTGGGATCGGGAATCTCCGACATCGCATAACAGCCATTCACGATCGAAGTCATCAACCCGCTACGGCCCTGCTGAATCGTATCCACCGCCATGCCGGCAAAAGTGGAGGCGATCATCTTATCCACAAAGTCAGCGTCGCCCGAACGCAGGTCATACGTCAGGTCGCTCACTACCGTTTCTTCCTTCAAGCGCGCCGCCACTTCAGAGGCGAAGGCCTCGCCCACACTCATCTTCTTGCGATGGCCGAAGGCATCGGGCTCACCGTACTCCTGCATCTTATAGCCTTCCCACTTGGCGCCTTCGGACAGGATCACGATGCAATAGTTGGATGGGTTGTTGCGCTTGTCGGCCGCCAGCAGGTCCATCATCTTCTCGAGGTTGAACGCAAACTCCGGGATGCCGCAGCGCGAACTGCAAACATAGGCGGTGTAGAGCGCGGTGTAACCGGCGTCGCGGCCAAAGACGCGAAAGATGCCCACCCGTTCGTGAGAGCCGATGGTCGAGCGCTGCCGGGTCACAGCATCCATCGCGCGCGAGATGGCGGTTGAGAACCCGATGCAGTACTCGGTGTTCCGCACATCGTTGTCCATCGTTTTCGGAATGCAAACGACCTTGACGCCGAGCCGCTGCAGATGGGCGGCATAGCTGAGCGTGTCGTCGCCTCCGATGGCCACCAGATAGTCGATATTCAGATCCTTCAGCGAAGCTTCGACCGAAGGGCTGACGTCGAAAGTGCCATTTTCATTGACGAGATAACCAGTGTCGGTCAGATGCGGAGGAAGCTTTTTCATCTTCTTCGGATTGGTGCGGCTGGAGTGAAGATAAGTGCCGCCCGTCCGGTCGATCGATCGCGTGTTTTCGCGAGTGAGCATCTGAATGTAATGCTCTCGCGAAGCACGGTCGGTCAAGTTCAGATGCGTCAGCCCTTCCCATCCGCGGCGAAAACCGACTACTTCATAGCCGATATCCGAACCACGATAGACCACACCTTTGATGACCGAGTTCAAACCCGGAACGTCGCCACCGCCGGTGAGGATGCCGATGCGTTTTGCCATTGAGTCTCCTTGAAGCAATTTCCCTGTTGGGGTTTTGGGAACTCCATAGGATAGCGCGAGATCGCCGATTCAGGTAATGCGATTGCCGTTTCCGGGCTACAATACAAGCGCGGAGGCATGCGTTGAAGGGACTGGCAGTGTTAGCGGCGATTGTAGCGGTGATGCTGACGTTCGCGGGCTTTTTCGCGATGCACATCATGCGCATGGCCGGAAACCGCTAGCCGGCGATCGAGATTGTGGAGTTATCCAAAGGCCGCGAATTGGCGCAGCGCCTCGAATCGATCGAAGCCTCGGTCTCGGAGGCCTGCGTGGAGGCCGTCCTGGGCGCCCAGCCAAACGGTGGCGCCACCGTGCAGCGGATTGCCGGGGGCCGCGTCTTTTTCTTCGGCCCCATGTCGCCGCTTTCTCAAGCCGTGGGCATCGGAATGGAAGGGCCCGTCAGTGAAGATGAGTTTGACAGGCTCGAGGGTTTCTTCCTGGCCCGCAACGCTCCCATCTCCATCTCGCTCTGCCCCTATGCCGATCCGTCGGCGCTGGAGCGACTCGCCAGCCGCCGCTATCGCATCACCCACTTTGAGCACACGATGATCCGCCGGCTCAGCGGAGACGAATCATTCCTGGCGCCGCCGCAGGCCATCGTCCGGCAGGCGCAGGCAGGAGAAGAGGGGCTCTGGTCCGCCACTGTGATGGAAGGTTTCCAGGAAGGCCTGCCCGCCATGGAGGGCCTCGCCGATTTGTTCGCGCTCCTGTTTTCCGCACCCGGATCCACCTGCTATCTCGCCTTACAGGACGGTCAAGCGGCGGGTGGAGCCACGCTTTCGGTTCACGACGAGGCGGCCATGTTCTACAGTGATTCCACCTTGCCGCGGTTTCGCCGGCGCGGCTTGCATTCGGCTCTCATCGCCGCGCGCCTTCGACACGCCTCCACGGCGGGCTGCCGGCTCGCCGTCGCTTGCACCGCGCCCGGTTCCACATCACACCGCAACTATGAAGAGGCTGGGTTCAACGTCGCCTACACCAAGGCCATTCTGGTTCGAGACGGCTTCACGATAAGGTAACGCTCCTATGAAATGTTCTCTCCTTCGAATTCTGTCACTGGCCGCAGGCCCGGCGTTGTGGGCGCAGCAGGCGATGGATCCAGAGTTCGCCAGCAGCGTCAAGGAATGGACTACACGGCCCGAATTCTCGAGTCCGTTGGTGAATCATCTTCCCAAGGCCGCCGGTGTTCCCACCCCGAAAGATGTGCTCGGATACCACATTGGCCAGCCGAAGAAGCTGACGCGCACCGCCGACATCTATCGCTACTATCGCGCTCTCGAACAAGCCACACCCCGCGTGAAAGTGATGAGCATCGGGCGCACTGACGAAGGCCGGGAATGCATCGTAGTAGCAGTGTCCGATGCGGCGGCGATCCGCGATCTGGACCGGTATCGCGGCTACCTCGCTCGACTGGCGGACCCGCGCCAACTCAGCGAGGACGCAGCCACGGACATCGTCGCCAAGGCCAAGCCCATCTATCACCTCATGGCCGGGCTGCACTCGGGCGAGACCGGGCCGCCGGAGATGCTAATGGAACTCGCCTACCGTCTCGCCGTGGAAGACTCGCCGCTCATCCAGTCCATTCGCGCCAACGTCATCGTGACTATGACCGCCGTCGCCGAACCCGATGGGCGTGACCGCTACGTGGACTGGTACTACCGTCACAAGCTCGACGAGAAGAGCGAGCAGGATTCCGTCGGCGGCCCGCCCTACTGGGGCAAGTACATTTTTCACGACAACAACCGCGACCTCAACTACTCGCAGGTCACCATGAGGAATTTGCTGGAGTGGTATCTGCAATGGCACCCGCCAGTTATGCATGACCTGCACGAATCGGTGCCGTTCCTCTATACGTTTTCCGGACAGGCTCCGCAGCAGGCCGGGCTCGATCCAATTCTCTATGGTGAACAACCGTGGTTTGCCAATCACGAAATGGCGCAGATGCTCCGCTACGGCATGCCCGGGGTATGGACCCATGCCTTCGTCGACATGTGGTCACCCGGCTATCTCGCGTTCATGGCTTCCAACCACAACGG
>JBJXGL010000038.1:0-14735 GCA_046160365.1 Aestuariivirga sp.
CGGGGTCTACGGTCCAGACCGACTCCGAAATCGAGGCCTGGCTACGCCAGACTTCCGGGGCCGCCTACCACCCGGTCGGCACCTGCAAGATGGGTTTGGAAAGCGACGGATCGGCTGTGGTCGATCCCGAGTGCCGGGTTCATGGCATCGAAGGCTTGCGCGTGGCCGATGCATCAATCATGCCCGACGTGGTCAGCGGCAACACCAACGCACCCTGCATCATGATCGGCGAAAAAGCCGCCGACATGATCCTTGGACGGCCACCTCTGTCAAGGTCAACCGCATCGATGAGTCTCCGCGCGCAATGGGAGAAAAGCCAGCGGTAGCAAGTCGCTCCCCATTGCGTGCATTTGACGAAGTCGATCATCACGTTCTTTTTGGGTACTTACCGCAAACAAGGAAGTCTTCGTCAATGGACCGCTACAAGCCCGTTGCACGCGCTGCCACTTGGCAGCAAGACCCTGAACGATTGAAGTTCACCAAGCACCTGCAATCGCAAGGTTTGCCCGACGCCAAACCCGATTTGGCGCGGATGGCCGCCTACCGCTACGGTCGTCTTCAAACGCAGCTCGCGCGGTCCGAATGCGCAGCAGCACTTCTCTTCAGCCCCATGAACGTGCGCTACGCAACCGAAACCACCTATGCGGCGATCACCAATATGCATTCGCCAACTCGGGCGGTCTTTGTGCCGAACGAAGGCAAGGCGGTTCTCTATGATTCCGCATCACCGGGTTTCTTCTGGTATCCCGACTTCATAGAGGAAGTACGTGACTCACACCTCTCGCCTTACTTTATCGCCGGGGATCTCTACGCTGACCGCTCAAGCAAATGGGCAAAGGAAATTGTTGACCTCGTCAAGACTCATGGCGGCGGCAGCAAACGCATCGCCATCGATATTGTCGAACCTGAGCTGCTTCTGGCACTGCACAAGGAAGGCTTGGAGATTGTTAGCGCCGAGCGCATGGTCGAACGCGCGGGTGCCGTGAAGTCAAGCGATGAGCTTCTGTGTATTGCGGCGTCCGTTTCCGTCGCCGAACGTGGACTGGCAAGAATCCGCGAGAACCTCCAGGCAGGCGTTACCGAGCAAGCCCTTTGGGCGCATCTCGCCTTTGAAAACGCGAAGCAGTGCGGCGGGTGGTTTGAATACGCGATCTTGTCTTCAGGTGAGAGAACCAATCCGTGGGGCCAGGAGTGCACTCGTAATCCTATCCGTTCGGGTGAACTTGTCACTGTGGACACAGGCATGGTCGGGCCGTTCGGCTACACGGCGGATATCTCCAGAACCTATCACTGCGGGCCTGCAAAGCCGACGGATGAACAGAAGCGCCTCTACCAAACGGCCGTCGAGAATTTGAATGCCAACATCGAGCTCATTCGTGCCGGGATGAGTTTTCGCGAATACGCCGAAAAGTCCTGGAAGGTACCAAAGGAGTTCTGGGCTCGCCGCTACAACTCAGTCGCCCATGGCACCGGCATGGGCAACGAGTGGCCCCACATCCCATTCGCCGCGGACTGGGGCATCGCTGATAAGCGTGAAGACGTGTTTGCAGAGAATATGGTCATGGCCATCGAAAGCTGCATCGGCTGCGAGGATGGCGTCGAATGCGTCAAGCTGGAAGAAATGGTTGTCGTCACCAATGGGCAGTGCCAGTTGCTATCGACGTGTCCATTCGAGGCGAGCTTGCTCGACTGATCAATTGCAGGAGCAACTTCATCGCTGAAGCTTGATTCCGGCGACCAGTGGACTTGCCGGAGACTCCTTCCTATAGTTTTGGCATCATTGAGCAGGAGTGTTAGAATTGAATATCTGGCGCATGCTTGGAGCGAGAATTCTGCTCTCAGTTCTTACGCTGCTCCTCGTCTCGATCATTATCTTTGCGATCATCGAAATTCTTCCGGGCGATGTTGCGTCACGAATATTGGGACGCGATGCAACGTCGGAGTCGCTTGCCCTTCTGCGCGAAAGGCTGCATCTCAATGATCCTGCATACCTGCGCTATTTTCGTTGGCTGACCGGCATCCTGCAGGGTGATTTCGGCACCGCCCTCACCAGTTCGCGTCCCATCACGGAGATACTTGGCCCGCGCATTTTTAACACTTTGTTGTTGTCGGTGTACGCCTTTCTCATCTACATCCCCTTGTCCCTTATCCCGGCTCTCATACAGGCTGGGCAACGCGACCGGAAGACGGACCATGCTATTTCGGCGGTCAATCTGATCTTCCTGTCGATTCCTGATTTTCTTCTCGGCACGATCCTGTTGGTTGCCTTCTGTGTGGCAATTCCAATCTTTCCCGCGATCTCGCTGGTGGACGAGAGTTCGTCGGCATTGCAGTATTTTCTCGCTATGACCCTGCCTGCCATCACCCTGGCCATCGCCATGGCTATTCCTGCCATCCGAATGCTGCGCGACAACCTGATCGAAGTTCTCGACTCCGAGTATGTTCGGATGGCTGAAATGAAGGGTCTGCCGGCACGTGCAGTGCTGCTGCGCCATGCACTGCCAAACGCCCTGGTGCCGACGCTCAATGTCACCGCCATAAACCTCGGCTATCTCATCGGCGGAGTCGTGATTGTCGAGAAGGTGTTTTCCTATCCGGGTTTCGGCCGGTTGCTGGTCGACTCCCTGCAATTGCGCGATGTGCCTTTGATCGAAGCAACGGTGCTGGTTGCGGCGGCAGCCTATGTTGGGGCCAACCTTGTCGCCGATCTCGGTTCTCTCCTGTTGAACCCGCGGCTCCGCAGCAGTTGAGGATGTTAGCACTGTTGCGCTATCAATGGCAGTGACCCCAGAAAAGAAAAATTTGAATCTGCGCCGTCTTAAGCAGCTGTGGCGCCGCGCACCGATGAGCCTGCGCATTGGCGCCGTCATTCTCCTAGCGCAAGTGGCTCTCGCGGCAACCGGTCCGTTCTGGGCGCCCTATGGACCCTCGCAGATCGGCACCGGGCCGCCAGTCTCCGGCATGAGCTGGGCGCACCCGTTTGGAGTCGATCAGCTCGGACGCGACGTATTCAGCCGTGTCGTGCACGGCACACATATCGTCATACTGCTTTCTCTGTCCGGCACATTGCTGGGCACCGCCATTGGCGCGGTCGTGGGTCTGTTTTCCGGCTATATCCGCGGCTGGATCGACGAGGTTCTGCAGCGGCTCCTCGAAGCGATGATCAGTATTCCCTTTCTGGTCCTGGCGCTGATCGCAATTGTCGCCGCGGGTCCGGCCTTTTCCGGCAATCCGATTCTGCTGGTACTGGTGATTGCGCTCATCTATGCGCCGCGCGTTGCCCGGATGGCGCGGGCGGCCGCACTCGACATCGTCACGCGGGACTTTGTCACCGCGGCGAAGCTGCGCGGTGAAAGCGCCTTGTCGATCGTTTTCCGCGAATTGCTGCCAAACGCCACGAGCGTGCTGCTGGTTGAATTTGCATTGCGTGCCGGTTATGCGCCAGTTCTCATCGGCTCGCTCGGGTTTCTCGGTTTCGGTGTCAGGCCGCCAACGCCGGAATGGGGCCTCATCATGAGCGAGAACCGCTCGCTTATCACCTTTGCTCCAGTCACTGTTCTAGGCCCTGGAATGATGCTGGCACTGCTCGTGGTGGGGCTTAATCTCTTCACTGAGGGATTGGCGCGCATTCTGGGCCGCACGGTGCGGCTGGCAGACAAATGACGCCATCACCACCGCTCGTCGAAGTCATCAACTTCGACTTCGCCTACCGCCACGGCGAAGGCTGGCTACGCGTGCTGCACGGCGTGAACTTCTCGATCCGCCGAGGCGAAGCTTTTGGACTAGTGGGGGAGTCGGGGTGCGGCAAGTCCACCATGGCCTATCAGCTCCTCGGCTATCGGCGAGAAACCACCCGCATCGAAGGCGGGCGCATTATCTTCGCGGGCGTTGACCTGCAGAACCTCGACCGTTCGGCGCTGGATCAGCTACGGGGCAACCGCATCAGCCTCGTACCGCAGAACCCAACGACGGCTTTAAGCCCGGCCATGCGTGTCGGCCGGCAACTGACGGAGGTGCTGGAATTCCATGGCGCCAACAAGGGGATCGAGAAAGAACGGGTGATTGAGTTGTTTCGAATGGTCCGGTTGCCAGAGCCTGAAACCATCGGCCAGCGTTATCCCCATGAACTCTCGGGCGGCCAGCAGCAGCGCGTCTGCATTGCCATGGCGCTCGCTTGCGAGCCTGACCTGATTGTCCTTGATGAACCCACGACTGGGCTCGATGTCACGACCCAAGACCAGATCGTCGAACTGCTTGCGGAGCTTCGCGGCCGTCTCGGCATGTCCATGCTGTACGTCACCCATGACCTTGCCCTGCTGGCCCGCATCGCCGACCGGGTTGGCGTCATGTACGCGGGTCGCATGGTGGAAACCGCCCTATCCCAGGAGCTCTTTGGCAATCCCCGGCATCCCTATACTCGTGGCCTCATCGCTTCGATTCCCGAGATCTCCAGAACCAGGCGCTCGGTCCGCCCCATCATGCGTGGCCTTCTTAAACGCGAGGAACTGCCGGCGGGTTGCCCCTTCCAACCGCGCTGCGATCATGCAGAGGAACGTTGTGCAACCGAAGTTCAGGCTCTCGAATCCGTTGGCGAAGGCCATCAAGTCGCTTGCCGGCGCTGGCGCGGATTGGCGCCGTTTCCGTCGACACTCAGTGAAGATGCAACGGAGCCGCGTACGGTCTCGTCTGACAGATCGATCCTAAGCGTCGAACACGTGAGGCTTGGCTATGGACCCCGGCGGCGCTGGCCTTTCCTGAGGGCAGGCTCGAACCCCGATGTTGTGACTGACCTCTCATTCACCATTGAAGAGGGTAAAACATTCGCCCTTGTGGGGGAGTCCGGCAGTGGCAAGTCCACTGTCGCGCGCGCCATTGGCGGATTGCTGGCTCCTCTGGACGGTACGATAAAGTTCGAGGGCAAACCAATGCCTGGACTGGTCTCCGCCCGCTCGCGCGAGCTGAGGCAGTGGATACAGTACATATTTCAAAACCCCGACGCATCGCTCAATCCGCGCGTGCCAATCGGTTCGATCCTGGCGCGGCCGATCCGCATGTTCTTCGATCTGTCACGCGCTGCTATCGACACGCGCATTACAAAGGTACTCGAAGACGTCCGCCTTGAGGCTGGATACACTGACCGCTACTCCGATCAACTTTCCGGCGGTGAACGCCAGCGCGTCGCTATTGCCCGCGCGCTCGTCGCAGAATCCAAGCTTCTGTTGTGTGATGAGGTTCTCTCCGGCCTGGATGTATCAGTGCAGGCCAATGTCCTCGCCTTGCTGCGCCGCCTAAGGAGCGAGCATCACCTATCCATGCTTTTCATCTCGCACGACCTCGCAGTTGTGCGAACCCTGGCCGACCGCATCGGCGTGCTGTTTCGAGGCAAGCTCATGGAACTGGGCGCTGTCGAGGACATCTTCAAACGTCCATTTCATCCCTATACCTACGAACTGCTGATGGCGGTTCCGAGCCTGAGCCGTGCCCGACGTGACGGCCTGCGGCAAAGGCCCCAGAATGGCGACGCGACACATCGGGGCTGCGTCTTTGCAGGACGCTGTTCATGGCAGATTGGCAGAATCTGCGAAGAGCAACCGCCCCCCTGGCGCCAAAACAAGCCGGGCCACCAGATCCGCTGCCATATCCCACTCAAGGAATTATCCGAGCAAGCGAAGGGCGATCTCGATTACCTCAATTCTGAGCCGGAAGCCGAACTGCGGCCTGTGAACAGAGCCGAATAGAGGCGGCCGATGCAGACCGAGGCCATCATACTCGAAGGAGCCAACCTGATCGATGGTAGCGGCGGCCCAGCCATCAAAGACGCGATGGTGGTGATCGACGGCACCCGCATCGCCTATGCGGGCGCGCGAACTCCCCGCTTCGATGGCTGGCCTGCGACACGGCGTAAGCTCACTGGCAAGACCATCATACCAGGCCTCATCGAAGCCCACACTCACGCGGCGTTCGAGGCCGACATGAGAGCCTACATCAAGAACGGCATTACAACAGTCCGCTTTGCCGGATTGGATCCTGTGATGGAGGCGCAGTTGCGCAACAGGATTGCGTCGGCCGACCTGCCCGCCCCGCGCATCCTGTCCTGTGGTCCAATGATCGACCAGCCGCCGGCCGCCTATCCGGAGTGGACTGTCACGGTCGACACGCCCACCGATGCGTCCAGGACGGCCGAACGCCTCATTGCCGAACATGACTTGCACGCGCTCATCGTCACCCAGCGCGTCACTGAACCGGTCATGCGGGCGGTGATCGATGTCGCCCATCGCCATGGGCGTTCCGTAGTCGGCCAAACCTGGGCGATCGACGGTAAAGATGCGGCAAGGCTCGGCATAGATGAATTGCACACCAGTTCCAGAGTCTATGCCAGCAGTCTCTATTCACCGGAAGACTTGATGCACTACACCACAATTCCCGAACGTCTGGCGCTTGCATCGCGCGCCTGGGCTTCGATCGACTGGGCGGCGACCGAGCCGATCATGGAAGCGATGATCCTGCACCAAGTTAGCTACTGCGCCATGGCGGTGATCACGCAATACCAAGTGGGCGTAGGTGTCACCGAGCTTGAAGCCGATGCAGATTATCAAAACCTGTTCGATCAAGGCGAACGGACTGCCTTCCAGGAGTTCAGCCGGCGCCTACAAGGAAGCTGGACGGCTGAGGACCTGGAGTATGCGCGCGTCGCCAACGATAGCCGCATCGAGTGGTTACGACACTTTCGCAACATGGGTGGCGTGCTGCTGGCTGGCACCGACATGCAGTTCGGCGGCATCATGCTGCATCGCGAATTGCGCAACCTCGAAGTAGTAGGAATGTCGCCGCTCGAAGTCATTGCCGCGGCCACGGGAGGTAGCGCGAAGGCTCTTCATGTCGAAACGGAATTCGGGCTGTTGCGTGAAGGTCTAAGCGCCGACTTGGTGGTGCTGAACAGCGATCCGCTTAAGGACCTCACCGCCCTGAGGGATATTGACTGTGTCTACCGGGGTGGAAAGATCATGTGGAGTGTGGGCACGGCATCATCAGGGATTTGACGGCAGGAGTCCTCCAACGCGAAGCGGGGAGCGCGATATCCCGCGCTCCCCTGCCGTATTCTTGATCTTGCGCCTCAGTTGCTGCAAGCGATCTCGGTAAAGTCCGGGCGGTTGTGATCGGATGCTGGCGTGTAGCCGGAACAGCCCTTGCGCGTACCAGCCACGATGTTGGCAAACATCGGGATTAGCACGCCACCTTCTTCCGCCAGCATCCGTTGCGCTTCCTGATAGAGTTTGCGCCGCGCATCCGGGTCGATCGTCTTTGCCGCCTCGTCGAGCAGTCCGTCATACTTGTCATTGAACCAGTGAGTTTCGTTCCAGGCCGCGTTCTTGCGATAGGCGACTGCCAGGGCGGCCGTGGTTGTCCGCATGCCCCAGTTCGAGACCGCGAAGGGCTTTTTCAGCCAGACTGTATCCCAGTACTCACCTGGCGATTCGTTGACGATGTTGATCTTGATGCCGGCTTCCGATGCCATCTGCTGATAGGCCTGCACCATTGCCATAGTACCAGGCATAAGATCGGCAGCGCTGAGGTCGACGGAAATTCCATCGGGGTGGCCGGCTTCTGTCAGCAGTTGCTTGGCTTTTGCAACATCGCGAGGAATGATATCGGACCGGTAGGCATCGGGCGATGCCGGCATAATGGGATTGTCGTTTCCGGGTACTCCAAAGCCAAGCAATGCAGTGTCGACGATGGCTTGCCGGTCCATAACCAGCTTCATCGCCTGCCTGACTTTCGGGTTGTCGAACGGCGGCTTGTCGATGAACATGCCCATCGTTACGGCTGTTCCGCCCGGCGCCTTGGTCAGCGTGATGTTCGGATCGGCTTTGACGACCGGGATCGTCGCCGGATCGATGACGAGCACAATGTCTGCATCACCCGATTGCAACGCGGCAACGCGGCTCAAGGGTTCAGTGATCGCTGTCACTGTCAAGCAGTCGGATTTCGGCAAACCAGCGCGCCAGTAAGCGGCATTCTTGGTGAATGTCGTTTTGTCTAGACCCAGTTTCAACTCCTTGAGAGTGAATGGTCCAGTGCCATTGGGACGGAATCGTATATCGTCGGAGGAGGCACCATTCTTCACCACCATTCCATGTTTGGTAGCGAGGATGGTGGGAAGCTCCGCGAGTGGCGACTCGAGCGTCACTTTGACCGTGTTGGCGTCCGCTGCCTGAAACGCTTCTGGCTTGATTGCGCCGAGTTCGCTTGCCCCGGCGGATTCCGTCTTCGGATCAAGCAGCCGGCGGAAGGAGTAGACCACGTCGTCAGCGGTCAGTGGCGAACCATCATGGAATTTAACGCCTTGCTTGAGGCGGAATGTCCATTCCGTCGCTTTGTCGTTCGACTCCCAGGATTCCGCCAGCCAGGGAATCGGCTGCATCGTTGAGTCGGCCGCCACGAATGGCTCGTAGATCATGCGGGCATGGTACACATCCGAGATGCTGAGCAAACGCGCTGGATCGGGCGAGAGTGTCTCGCCGCTCCAATCAGGACCGGCAAGCAGTGGGCAGTCGGCTGCCTGCGCTGCCGGCGCGCTGACCTGGAGTGCCAGCGCCAACGCTGCAATCGCAGTTGCAGATTTAAGAATGTTCATGCTTTTCTCCTCCCATTCGCGCCATTTTTGAAGTAGTGCGCAAAATGAAACCTATACCCAAACTCAACCTGTCGTCTAGACGGACCAAGCGTGGTTCCAGAATGGTCGATGGACGGTGACAATGCACGTATCGACTATGTCCTTGGTGCCGACTGCAACGGCACCGTATGGAGCTAGCTAGGCAAGCCCACCGTCGTAAGGTGCCGCAACTGCCAGGCAGCAATTGCCCGGGCGCACCCGTCCTGGCTGGCGCCGGCCATAGACAATCCCATCAGCCTGATAATAGAGAGTCTCCAGCTCACGCGCTGGATCCCAGGTGCAGTGAATGCGCCCAGCCTCCTGACCCTCACGCACGCTCGTGCCGTTGGCGTGGTAGGGCTCGAAAATGCCATCTCCGGTCGCATAGACAAAGGCCCGTTTTCCCGGCAACTCGTAAAGCGGTGCATCGGGCTTTGATTCAATCGAGCTCATCTGGCTCTCCACCACGCCCAAACTGGCAAGTACGTTGTGTATTCCACGGCGGCAAAGAGTAAGCACTTCCGGCCTGACAGTCCCTCCGCCGCCCATTTCCGTGCCCATTGTCGTCAGGCCAGCAGCGCAGGCTGCGGCCGTAGCAGTGCGCGAGTCGCCGTAGTTGCTGATCACGACGATCAGCGGCGCATCGAAAGCGCGCGCAACTGCGATGTTTCGCTGGTGGAGCCCGGCATCCCTTGCGGGTTCGATGATCGCACTCGGCAGAATATCCAGCGACGATCCGCCGGAATGCAAATCCAGAAATACGTTCCCAATGGGGAAAATCACCCGCGTGATGTAATCCGATATCTGCTGCGTCACCAGGCCCTGGGCGTCACCAGGGAATGTCCGGTTCAAATTCAGTCCGTCGACGGACGACGTTCGCGTGCCAGCAATCACGGCATGCACATTGGTTGCTGGCATCAAGATCAAGCGCCCTTGCACACGGCCGGGATCGAGTTCGCGGATCAAGTCACAAATAGCAATCGGCCCCTCATACTCGTCGCCATGATTGCCGCCCTCGATGATCACCGTCGGTCCCACGCCATTCGCAACAACTGCGATAGGAACCCGAGTAACACCCCAGGCGTCGTCGTGGGGCGAATGCGGAATCATTACGAACCCCACTTGCTTCCCCTTCCGCTCAAAATCAACGGTCGTGAAAGCCGTGCTATTGCTCTCCCGCTTGGAACTCACGGCCCCAACTCCCCCGTACTAGACCCTCGCAATTTATGACCGCGTTCTATCATAGGGGCGGATCAGATTGACTTTGTCGCGATTGAGCTCAAGACCAAATCCTGGCGTCGATGGAAGTGCTATGTAGCCGCGCTCCGGCAAGGGTTCGCTTTTGAACATCGTTCCAAAGTTAGGTTCAATCTTGTCGGCTCTCTCACTCATCATGATGAACTCGGCCATTTTGATATGTTCGAAAGCCATCGCCATGTAGTATCCATAAACACCACAGCCGTGAGGTACCAAGGCAACGGACTGGGCGCTTGCCAAGGCAACAACCTTTGAAAACTCTGTTGGACCACCCATCCACATGACATCTGGCTGCAGCAGTCCCACACCAGCGTTGATAAGTTGCTGGAACCCAAATTGTGTGTACTCATGCTCGCCAGTCGCAAAGGTAGCGCACCCGCCCATGCCCTCAAGCTTTGCCGCGAGCTTGGCATGGCCAGCATAGTCATCCGGCATCAATGGCTCTTCGATCCACCGTATGTCGAATGGTTTTAGTCGGTGGGCAAGTTCAGCAGCGTAGTCAGGGTCGAGCGCCATGTAGCAGTCCAACATCAGTGGATAGTCGGGTCCGACCTTCTTTCTCCACTTTTCGATGAAGGCGACATTGTCTTTCATGCCGGCGGCGCCGGTGCTCGGTCCATAGGGAAGTGGAACTTTGGCACCATGAAAGCCCATGTCTTTCGCTAGATCGGGCCGCGAAGTCGTAGCATAAGTGGGCACGCGCTCTTTTGTTCTGCCGCCCATCAGGTTGTAAACGGGCTGGCTAACCTCTTTGCCATAGAGATCCCACAAAGCAAGATCGATTGCGCTGATGGCATGGACTGCCAGCCCCTTGCGGCCGTAATGGATTGACGCTCTCCACATCTGCTCCCAGATGTAAGATCGTTCGCTGGCACATTGGCCCTCAACAAACATGGCCAAATGCTTTTCGATAATGAAGGCAGCCGCCTCTCCACCCGTGCTGAGTCCAGTTCCAACGAGACCTGCTTCGTTCTCAACTTCAACGACGATCGAGGGAACATTGGCGACCCCCCAGGATTTTCGTGATCCTGAGTATTTGGGAAATCGTGACATTGGATTGGTGATCGGCGGATGGGTTCTCTTGTGATCCCAGCTTTGATCAGCGGCGGGCTGCCCCTGGATCCAGTGGGTATTCTCCGTGTCATGGAGATCGCTTGCTCCAAAGCCATCTGCTTTGGGAACGAGGGCGCGGACTTCTTTGATCTTTGGCCGGCCGCGAAGAGGCTTAACGTCATCGAATGGGATCGGCTCGGGAAGCATCTTGAAATCCTTTCTGAGATGGCAACCTTGGCAAGAAACAACATCACTTTCAATTGGGCAACCCGGTGAATAGCGGCTGTCGCCATTGTCATCCCGGCAAGACCATGGCACCCTTCCAGCACATCATATTTAGGACAAATCCACCAAGCGCGAGTCCGTCATGAGCATCGATGCCGTCGATTTCTTCTACTTGTCCATGCCCGTCGTTACCGATGCTGGTGACGGCAGCCAAGACGCGCTGGTTGTGCGCGTCGTTGCCGATGGTGTGGAAGGCTGGGGGGAATGTGAAGCTTCGCCGCTTGTATCGATTGCGGCCTATGTCACCCCCATGTCGCATGGCGCTTGCAAACCGGTACGTGATGTCGTTCTCGGACAGAAGATCGATGATGTATCTGACATCGCCCGCATGTCGGCCACGGTTGAACTCGAATGTATGGATTTGTTGCAAGCTGCCCATACGTTTTCTGGTATCGAGATGGCATTGTGGGATTTGCTCGGACACAAGTTTCAGGCACCGGTTTACGAGTTGCTTGGCTACAAGAACGCCTATGCGAAACTTCCCTATGCTTCACAGCTCTTTGGCGACACGCCGGCTGAAACGCTGGCCGGGTGCCGTGCGGCAAGTGAACGTGGATTTCGCGCAGTCAAATGTGGCTGGGGCCCCTTTGGACGGGGCAATTTGACCGATGACCGCGACCAACTGCAGGCAGCCCGGGAGGGGCTTGGCCGCGACGGCACTCTGTTGATCGATGCGGGCCAGATTTTTCTGGAGGATGTTGATAAAGCAGCCTCTCGTATCGCCATGCTCGAAGAGGTTGGCGCGACTTGGCTCGAGGAGCCCTTTCTCGGTGGAGCCTATGATGCCTATGCAGCGCTCGCGGCCCGCAGCGGTAAAGTACGCATGGCTGGCGGTGAAGCCTCGCACAATTTTCACATGGCACGGCAACTCATTGACTATGGCAAGGTGAGCTTTGTGCAAATCGATTGCGGCCGCATCGGTGGAATAGGTCCGGCAAAGCGGGTTGCAGACTATGCCGCGTCCCGCGGTGTGACTTATGTCAACCACACCTTTACCTCGCACCTGGCACTTTGCGCCTCTTTGCAGCCCTATGCGGGATTGAAGGACCATATCATCTGCGAGTACCCCTTTGTTCCGAAGTCTGTCGCCTGGGACATGACAACGACCCACCTCCTGCCCAATGCAAATGGCGAAGTATCGCTTCCATCAACACCGGGCCTAGGGATCACGATGAATTTGCGCGGTATGGCGAACTACCTCGTCGATGTCGAAATCGCCGCGAAGGGCAAGGTATTGTATCGCACGCCGAAGTTATAGCCAGTGGCGGCGGGCCGACCGCTGTGCAGAAGTAATGAGTATTGGGACCTCTGGCGCTGGAACGGGATAGTTAAGGAGACATTCAGCCTGACTGCAATGTCGTGAGACTGCCAAGGGATAGCACGGCTCGTGTTGCTTGGTTGCACTCATGTCGCGTGGAATCGCCGTTGGCTTCTGGAAAGCGTTGAAAGTCAATCTAAATCGCTGCTAGCAAACAAAGTGCAACATGCGATGGTGGGAGTTTGATCCCGGCAGGCTAGCAAGTTGATTCTGTTCAAGAATTAATGGTGACCAGGGGCGGAATTGAACCATCGACACGCGGTTTTTTCAGTTCTCGTGTGTCGATTGCCTGCTCTGTCCTAAGTCCACTCAATACAGCCCAACAGATTGAACTTATTCGGTTTGGTAGTCACAGCCGTTTCCGAGAACACCCATCGTCTCCCGGGATATCGGTACCATGGCGGTGCTGCGGGTTTAGCATCTCAATCTCGCCAATTTCCGGAGGGCAGTCGGTACTAGAGACGACAGTGTCGTGCCGCAATGGTTCCCACCTTACCTGAAAAGTAAGGGCATGATGCCTTCGTTCGTGCCCAGGGAGTGTGGACTGCACCGCAATTACAGAGTGAGGCCCGTTTTGCACTTGCCGGGCCCTTGTGTCAGCGCGCTTTTGCGATGGCGGTTTCGGTCAGTTGACGGACCTCGGCCAGCGTGGCTTTACGCGGATTGGTCCGTGCGGCGCTGTCTTGCAGGGCCTTTTCGGCGATCCTTGCCGCGCAATCGGCTGGCACACCGATCTCGCCCAGGGACTTCGGAATCCCGATCTGGTCGAGGAGCGTCTCGACGGCCGGGATGAATCCTTCGACCGACGTGTCGGGAAGATCCATCGCCTGCGCCATGCGGCGAACCTTGTCGTCCATCCCCGGCAGGTTGAAGCGCAGAACGACTGGAAGCAGGATCGCGTTGGTCAGGCCGTGCTGCGTGTTGAACTCGGCCCCCACCATGTGCGAAATCGCGTGCACAAGGCCGAGGCCTTTCAGAAAGGCGATACCTCCGAGGCAAGATCCCATCAGCATGCCGCCGCGCGCGGTCATGTTCTTGGGTTCCTGCACGGCAACGGGAAGCCACTTCGCGACAAGGTGAAGCCCTTCCAGCGCCACCGCATCACAAAGCGGATGAAACCCCGGCACGAGGTAGGCCTCGATGGCATGAACCAGCGCATCGGCCCCTGTCCAGGTGGTGAGGTTCTTGGGCAGCCCAACCGTCAACTCCGGGTCCAGAAGTGCCAGCGATGGTTTGAGGCTCGGGTGCCAGACGCAGAACTTCATGCCCTTGGCCGTGTGGGTAACCATGGCGGTGCTTTCGGTTTCGGCGCCAGTTCCGGCTGTTGTGGGAATGGTGATCAGGCGCGGGAACGCTTTGTGTGACGCCATGTCGGGGGCGGGTCGTTCAAACTCAAAATCCCACAGGTCAATGTCAATGTGCGCGGTGAGGCAAATCGCCTTGGCCCCGTCCATGGCGCTGCCGCCACCAATGCCGATGATGGCGTCGTGGTCACCGTCCAAAAACATGGCACGCCCGGCACCGATCTCATCATCTCTCGGATTGGGCGAGATGTCGGAGAACAGTGCCGTCTTCAGCTCCACGTCCATAAGCAGGGATTGCAGGCGCGCAATGAACGGAAGTCCGCGACTGCCGCGATCCGTGACGATCAGCGGTTTGCGGATTCCCATCGCCGCACATCTGCTTCCGATCTCGGCCAAGCGTCCCGGTCCATAAGCCATCGGCACGGGAAACCCCCAATCATGCGAGGCCAGCATCGTCGGGTCACTCGTTGATATGGCGATGCTCATCTTGTTACGGTCTCCCTGGTCCCTGATGTTCCTGAGCCACGCAGATTAGTTCGGACCATTCACGGTCGCACGCGTCTTCACGAGCGCGGCCAATGGTTCCAGCAGGCTCGCTCCTGTTATCAGGGCAACACCAAGCATTTCGCGCGGACCGAAGGGTTCGCCCGACAGCCACGCCGCCGAAATTGAACCAACCACAATTTCGGTCATGAACAACAGCCCCACAGTGCCGGGATCAAGGAATTTGGCCCCCACAGCGATGCATAGGTGCCGGGCAAGATCAACAGCACCATAAAGATCATGAGCAACGGCATCGCTGGCAAGCTCTGCGCCAGCGACGGCGCATCTGAGGGCGCCAGAAACAGTGCCGCCGCGCCCGCGA
>JBJXGL010000039.1:0-23128 GCA_046160365.1 Aestuariivirga sp.
TTCCACCAGATTTTCGGGCGGATAGCGCGTCACCACTTCGCGGAAGGGCGGCGCCTTGGCGAGCGGGCTGCCGCCCGCGGCATCGATCGCGTGGCAGGAGCTGCACTCTCTTTCGAGAATGGCGCGGCCAGCGGCGTCATCGGCCTGAGCCGTACCCGTCATGAAGAGCAGGAACAACAGACTGGCAAGCGCCATCCTCATTGTAATTCCTTCGCCTTGCCGAACTGCATGATGTAGGCGGCAAGCGCCTTTGCCTGCTCGGCGTTCATGTCCCAATCCGGCATTGCGGGATGCGCCACCACGATGCCGTCGTTGAAGGCATCCTCCAGTTCGCCTTCCTCGTAGTTCACGTGAATGGCGCGGAACGGCGGCGCCTCCTTGAACGGGCTTTCGCCGGTTGTGCCGATCGCATGGCAACTGGCGCAGTTGAGTTCGGCCAGCGCCCGGCCGGTGGCGATGTCGTCCTGAGTATCCGCCAAAGCGGGCATGGCTGAGGCGGCAAGAAGCAGAATCGCGAGCTTTGAACGCATAGGGCATGATCGGGCGTTTTGCATGCCCCTTCCTTGATGCAGGTCAAACGCCCTTGCCGTGCGGCCGGGCTTGCTGTTCACTCGCCGCATTGATGGGAGGACGCTCGATGGAATACCGCACGCTTGGCCGCTCCGGCCTCAAGGTTTCGCTGCATTCGCTGGGCACGATGAATTTCGCCGGCGAGGGTTTCTTCGGCATGGTGGGGAGCGTGCCGCTCAAGGATGCCACCCGGCTTGTCGACGTCGCGCTCGATGAAGGCGTCAATCTGATCGACACGTCGAACGCTTATACCACGGGAAAATCCGAAGAGACGGTTGGCGAGATTCTGAAAGGCCGCTCGGACCAGATTCTCGTCGGCACCAAGGTGCGCTTTTCAATGGGCAAGGGGCCGAACGAGCAGGGGCTTTCGCGCTTCCACATTGTTCACGAATGCGAGGCGAGCCTCAAGCGGCTCAAGCGCGACCGAATCGATATCTACTATCTCCACGAATGGGATGGAATGACACCTGCGGAAGAAATGATGGCGGCGCTCGACATCCTCGTGAAGCAGGGCAAGGTGCGCTACATCGCGTGCTCGAACTTCTCCGGCTGGCACATCATGAAGTGCCTGATGGCCGCGGAGCGGAACAATCTCGAACGCTTCGTGTGCCAGCAGATTCACTACACCATCGAAGCGCGCGACGCAGAGTACGAACTGCTCCCCATTGCCATCGATCAAGGCGTGGGCGTTCAGGTGTGGAGCCCGATTGCGGGCGGGCTGCTGTCGGGCAAATTCCGCAAGGATAAACCACCGCCGCAGATATCGCGCCACACGGCCGGCTGGGGCGAGCCGCCGATCAGGGACGAAGCGCGGCTCTACCGCATCATCGACGCGCTGGTGAAGGTAGGCGACGCGCGCGGCGTCTCCGCGGCGCAGATCGCACTTGCGTGGCTTGCGCGCAGGCCCGGCGTTTCCTCGATCATCGTCGGCGCACGCACGGAAGCGCAACTCAAGGACAATCTCGCAGCAGCTTCATTGGCGTTGAGCGAAGAGGAGCGCAAGTCGCTCGATGACGTGAGCCTCTTGCCGCTCATCTATCCCTATTGGCATCAGTGCAATTCGGCGGGCGACCGCTTGGCCCCCGCCGATCTCGCACTTCACGCGCCGCATCTCGCCAACCGGACGCCGCGGATGTAACGTGTCCCACCCCCCCATCGTGCAGGGCGATCTGCTCAGCCTCCCGGCAGCACCACCAACCGAGGTTTTGACGGAAGTGTTTCAGGTGAAACCACCAGCACCGGACTCTCCGCGAAAGTCACTTCGTAGTCGGCGCGCGCGCGTTCGAGAAAGCGGGCGAGCGTGTCCGGCCCGAAGTAGTGCATCGGAATCACGAGCCGTGCCTTCAAATCCTTGAGCACCTGAAACATGTTGACCTGCGCCATGGTGTAACCGCCGTCGACGGGAACCATCACCACGTCCAACCTTCCGATCCAACCCACATGGGCCGGTGAAAGCTCGTGATGCAAGTGCCCCAAATGTCCAATGCAAAGCCCCGCCACTTCGAAGATGAAAATGGAATTGCCGTCCGGCACGCGGCCCAAATCGCTGCCACGGATGTCGGTCGTCACATTGCGGATGCGCACATCGCCCAGCGCCACATCGTGCTGCACGGGGCCACCTGTGGGATTCCATCCGCGCAGCACATGCTTGATCGCGGGGTCCGGCGTGTTGGTGTAATGCGTGCGGTGCGCGCGATTCATGGTCACAGCATCGGGCATGACGCCCCCCGCCCATCCGGCATAGTCGGTGGCGATCTTGATACCGCCAGCACTTTCGATGATGAAGGTGGAGTGGCCCACATAAGTGAGCTGCACCTCGTTGGTTGCAAGTGCAACGGGCGTATATGTGGCGCGCATCAAGGGCGGCGCGTTCATTGCCATCGCCAAACAATCGCTGGCCTGCGCGGTGTCCTGCGCACGCGCCATCGGCGCGATCAGCAGAAGCAGAAGTACGAGAACAGCTCGGTGCATGGACTGCCTCTTCGTTCGAGTGTGGAGTTATGGCGGATTCATTGTGGCGAAAAGATGCGCGCTGACGCGGGCGTCAAAGTTCGGCGAAAAATTTTGCATCGAATCGAATATTTACCGTTGACTCGAATCAAACTCGTGGCAATGTCGAATGGTTAGTTACAAGTTCGGGGAACCATCTTCTTGTAACTTTCTGCCGAAAATACCGGGACGGCGTAACCAGAGCTCTCGTCAGGAGAATCATGATGAGCCTGTTACGCGAACAAAATAAGCGTGCGCATATCGCGCTCAACCGTTTCGGATTGGGCGCCAAAGCAGGGGGAATAATCAGGATCCGTGCTGACGCCAAGGCCGCGGTGGTGGCCGAGCTCAACACGCCCAACATTGCCCTCATCACCGCCACTGGCCTGCCGACATACCAGCAGGCTTGCCAAGCGGTGGAATCCGATTTCGCCATCGAGAATGCGTACAAGGAACGCGAACTCTCTGCGCGCATTGCCAAGCACATGCTGCCGGAGATCGGATTCGTCGAGCGACTCGTTCTCTTCTTCTCCAATCACTTCTCTATGTCGATCAACAAAAGCGGCGCCATCCGCGCGACCATCGGGCAACTCGAGCGCGACGTGATCCGTAAGAACGTGCTCGGCTCCTTCAGCACCATGTTGATCGGCGTGATGAAGCATCCGGCGATGCTGGCCTATCTCGACAACGCCGATTCGATCGGGCCGAATTCTCCCATCGGGCAAGCCTGGGGCGTCGGTCTCAACAAGAATCTCTCGCGCGAGCTTCTCGAACTGCACACGCTTGGCGTCGGCGGCGGCTACACCGAGGCCGATGTCACGGCGCTGGCGAAAATCATCACCGGCTGGTCCTATGTGCGCGGCTGGGAAGCGGACGGGCGATACAATGGCGGCTCGGCCACGAACCGCGGCCGCTTCATCTATCGCTCCACCTGGCATGAGCCTGGAACGCAAACGCTGCTCGGCACTGCCTATGGCGATACCGGATTGACGCAGGGCGGCGCAGCACTCACCGCCATGGCGCGCCATCCTTCGACCGCGCAGTTCATCGCCTTCAAACTGGTCAGGCACTTCATTACCGACGCGCCGACGCCCGCACTTGTCGATCCAGTGGCCGCTGCCTTCCGCCGCACGGCGGGCAATCTCAAGGCCACCGCACAGGCGCTGATCGATCTGCCGGAGGCCTGGACGCTGCCGCTAACCAAGCTGCGCACGCCGTACGAATTGCAGATCGCGGAAATGCGCGCCTTGAACCGGAAGTATCCGGAGAACGACCGCTGGCCGTTCAACGAAGCGCTGTCGGCATTGCGCCATCTTCCCTGGGAACGCCCGGCGCCCGACGGCTATGCCGACGAAAGCGTCTATTGGATCGGGCCCGATGCGATGCGCATCCGCATGGAGACGGCGCAACTCAACGCGTGGTCGTTGCAGCGGCAAACGGCTTATCCCGGAACGGCGTCTGGGCTTGCCGGCGGTCTTTTCAACTCGGAGCTCTCGCCGCAATCCACGGCGGCGGTCTCCGGCGCGCCCGACCTCAACAATGGGCTGGCGACACTGTTCATGATCCCTGAGTTTCAACGGAGGTAGCCATGTCCGATCACGACGAACACGACCTTCCGCCCGTCGACCCACGCATCGCCGGAGCCGCCCACGAAGGATGCGCCGAGTCACGCCTCTTGATGTCGCGCAGATCCATGCTCGGCGTCACTGCGGCGCTGTTCTCCTCGGCCTTCCTGCCGGATTTCTCCCACGCCGCCTCGAATGCCAACGCGCGGCTGCTTGTCGTCGTGCTGCGCGGCGGCATGGACGGCATGGGCATGGTCATTCCAAAGCTCGACCCGCTCTACGAATCGGTGCGCCAATCGCTGGCCATACCGTTTGCATCCACGCGGACGCTTGGAACCGACTTCGGTTTGCATCCGGCACTCGCACAAGTGCACACGATGTTCCAGGCGGGCGATGTGGCGATCGCGCCGGCTTCCGCCATCCCCTTGCGCAACCGCTCGCATTTCGAGTGCCAGGACAATCTCGAGAATGGCTTGCCGGTCAACACGCCGGACGCCACGGGTTGGCTCAACCGCTTCTTCGGCTCACTGCCAGCGGGCGATCCAATCCGCGTGAAGCGCGGCATCGAGATCGGCGAAGCGCCGCTCATCCTGCGCGGTCCCGAGCCAGTCCTCGGTTGGTCGCCGACGTGGTTCGACAAATCGAATCCCGCCACGCTTGCGCGGCTTGAAACTGTTTACACCGCACTCGATCCCGAACTGGGAGACTCGCTCGCCCGCGGCATCGCTTCCGATGAACTGGCGCTCGCCTCGGGTGCGGGCGGCGGCGACGTCAGCGTGCTGCGTAAGGGCTTCATCGGCGCGGCACGCCTGATGCGCGCCGCGACAGGCCCGCGGGTTGCGGTTCTATCCGTCGGCGGCTGGGATACGCATTCGGACGAAGGCGGCGTCACCGGGCAGTTCGCCGACCGGCTTTCGGAACTCGATCAAGGCCTCGCCGATTTCAAACGGGAAATCGGAACCGAATGGGCAAACACGGCGGTGATCTGCGTCACCGAGTTCGGCCGCACCGTCGTCACCAACGGCAGCGTCGGCACCGACCACGGCATCGCTACGGTTGCGCTGCTCGTGGGCGGCGCGATCAGGCGGCACTTCATCGGAGACTGGCCGGGTCTGGCGCCTGCCCAACTCTTCGACGGCGATCTCCGCCCAACCGTCGATCTCCGCGCCATCTTCAAGGGCCTGCTGAAAGATCACTTCGGCATGCCGCTCACGACGATCAACTCATTCGTCTTCCCGGATAGCGCCGCGATCACGCCATCGCCAAGCCTCGTCAAAAATCCGACCGCCAGCAGCACCTCGGGCAAATCCAAACGCCCGGCAACGATGCAGGAGATATCGCCAATCGGGCGCTACCGGCAGCAGTACGGGGTTTAAAAAGCCGGCGCGCTTAATTCTTCCCCAGCTTCGCTGGAGGAGTGCCGTGCAGCGGCGAGGGAACGCCGATGCAGGGCGTCGGCTTCATCGCCGCCGCAAGCAAAGGCACGAGTTTCGCGCTCCGCCGGGCGGGTTGATTTTCTCGGGATGGCGGTGCACCAAGTCTATTCTAGAGCACCATGAATTTTGAAGGAATCTGCACTGCGTCCTCCTCCCCCGCGTCTATTCGTCGGCGGGGAGGAGGCACCCAAACTGCTACCTTCAAAATACATCACCCCCACTTCAATTCCACCACCCCTTCCCCTCCTTCTTCGGATGCCGCAGCACGCCGTCGCCCTCCTTTGGCGGTTCGATTTCCATGAGGTAGCGGTGGACGGGGCTCATGCGTTGGTAGAGTTCGGGCGTCAGGTGATCGAGCTGCACCAGTTGTTGCGGCAGGTCGCGGCGGGTGTAGGTGAGATGCAGCATGCGGCGGTGGGTGTCGTCCCGTTTCTTGGTGCCCGAGTGCCACATCGACGAGTTGCAGATGATGGCCGAGCCTGCTGGCGCCGTCACCTTGACCTCGCCCGGATAGGGCGCTCCCAAATCCTTCGGCATCCGCGCTTCATCCTCGGGCGATAGCGGGGCTGGCTCCCAGTCGCCGATGTTCACGTAGGGCACATTGATCGGCGCCCACCAGTGCGAGCCGGGCACCACGCGCGTCGGGCCGTTGGTCAGCGTCATGTCGTCCAGCATGATCATCGAGTTCGCCACCCACCAGTCGTCGGCGAATTTCTTCGGCACGTCGACATGCAGGTCCTGCTGGCCGTAACCCTTCACCGGATCGCGCAGGTTCGCGCCATGCAGTTTCATCTCGCCAAGCAGATAGTGCGAGGCGGCGAGGATGGGTGCGATCTCCAGGCATTTGTCGAAGGCGCTCGTCTTGTTGAAGATGTTGGAGATGCGGCGCGCGCCTGGCTCCACATGCACCTCGTGACCGCCGCGATCCTTCTCGGCGGCATGAATGCGCTCGAACTCGGCGCGCATGGTTGCGAGGTCAGTCTCGTCCAGCACATTCTCGACGATGAAAAATCCCAGTTCGTCCATCTGGCGCATTTGCGCCGGTGTGATGGCGTTGGGGCCAACGCCCAGTTCGCGCAAGGCCTGTCTGGCGTACATGGCCGATCCTCCCGATGTTTTGTGCGAAGACTGAAATTGGTGGGCGTAGCTGTCAAGCGCATTGGCGAAAATCAACACGGCGGCAAAGAGGAACACGATCAAACTTTGCATCGGGCGATCTCCTTGGTGAGCGTGGAAATGAAAAAGGCCCGGCGCTCACCGGGGGAGCGCTTCGGGCCTTGGCGGATTCTTGGAAACTTAGGCCAATATAGCCGAAGCACCGTACGCCGTCAAGATAGAAATCCTATTTTGGGTAAGAATATTTTTGAGGCGGTGACAAGTTCCCGTTCTAATGGCAAAAACGGCGAATCATATCGGCGGAGGATCATTCATGCTGGCCAGAAAACTTGGACTTGCGGTTGTAACGTTATGTTTTCTGAGTGCCCCGGGGCTCGCCGCGAAGTGCGGCTCCACGGGAGCGGGCTACGAAGCCTGGAAAAAGGCGTTCATGTCCGAAGCCAAGGCCAATGGCGTCAAGCAGCGCGGCCTTTCCGCGCTTGGGGGCACCAAATATTCGACCGGCACCATCCGCGCCGACCGAAGCCAGAAGAGCTTCAAACTTTCCCTCGGCGCCTTCATGGCGAAACGCGGCGCATCCGGCATCGTGGCGCGCGGCCGCTCGCTTAAGCGTTCCAACGCCGCGCTCTTTGCCTCGCTCGAGAAGCGTTACGGCGTGCCGCCTGGGCCGCTCTTGGCGATCTGGGGAATGGAAACCGGTTTCGGCGGTTTCACCGGCAGCCAGAACACCATTTCCGCGGTGGCAACTCTTGCCTATGACTGCCGGCGCTCGGCCTATTTCACCGAGCAGCTCTATGCCGCGCTGAAACTGATCGACCGCGGTTCGCTCTCCGCATCCTCGCGGGGCGCCATGCATGGCGAAGTGGGGCAGACGCAGTTCCTGCCGAAGAACATCCTGCTCTATGGCGCGGATGGCGACGGCAACGGCTCGGTCAATCTCAACTCCAAGGCCGATGCGCTGGCATCGACCGCCAAGTTCCTGCGCGGCCATGGCTGGTCAGCGGGTGAGGGCTATCAGCCGGGTCAGGCCAATTTCGGCGCAATCCAGGGCTGGAACGCCGCGAGCGTCTATCAGAAGGCGATTGCCATCATCGGCAAGCAGATCGACGGCAAGTGATCAAGAACAGCGACGTCGGCCATCCCTTCTACAGGCCATTGTGGCGGCGAATCGTCATCGTGGCCTTCGTGGCCGTTTGGTTCGGCTATGAAGCCTATTCGAAGGACGGACTGTGGACGGTGATTTCGGCCGGCATGCTGGGTTATGCCATCTGGGCCTTCTTCATCGCCTGGCCGAAGGATGAGGGCGGCGCTTAGACAGGCGCGGTTTCCAGCGCTATTGTTCCGGCTCAGACTTGAGGAGCCGACATGACGTCCAAAACCAATCTCACCATTAATCCGCAGCGCCTGTGGGACGCACTGATGGAAACGGCGCAGTATGGCGCAACGCCCAAGGGCGGCATCAAGCGGCTCACGGTTTCCGATGAAGACAAAAAGGTGCGCGACTGGTTCAAGCGCGAATGCGAGAAGCTGGGCTGCACTGTGCAGGTGGACGAAGTGGGCAACATGTTCGCCACGCGCTCCGGCCGCCGCAAGGATGTCGCTCCTATCGCCATGGGATCGCATCTCGACACACAGCCGACGGGCGGCAAGTTCGATGGTGTGCTGGGCGTGTTGGGTGCTCTCGAAGCGATGCGCACCCTCGTCGACATGGGCTACGAGACCAACGCGCCCGTCATGATCGTCAACTGGACCAATGAGGAAGGCTCGCGGTTCGCGCCCGCCATGCTCTGTTCGGGCGTCTATGCCGGCGTGTTCACGCCCGAGTTCGCTTACAGCCGCGAAGACCGGCAGAGCATTAAGCTTGGCGATGAACTCGAACGCATCGGCTACAAGGGCAAGGAGAAGGCAGGCGCCATCAAGTTCCAGGCGATGTTTGAACTGCACATCGAGCAGGGGCCGATCCTCGAAGCGGAAAGCAAGATGATCGGCGTCGTCACCGGGGTTCAGGGCATGCGCTGGTACGAGGTGACGCTCAAAGGTCAGGAAAGCCACACCGGCGCAACACCGATGGGGCTGCGCAAGAACGCGCTGCTCGGAGCCGCGCGCATGATCGATGCCATCAACGCGGTGGGGCTCAATCATCTGCCGGGCGTTGCGAGCGTTGGCCTCATCGAGAACCGGCCCAACAGCCGCAACGTCGTGCCGGGCGAAGTGTTCTTTACTGTCGATCTCCGTCACCCGGATGAATCCGTGCTCGACAAGATGGAGAAAGAATATCAGGAGGCGATCGCGAAGATCGCCGGCGATCTGCGGCTCACGATGGAGGAGAAGAGAATCTGGAAATCGCCGGCAGTGAAATTCGCGCCAGAACTCATCTCGTGTGTGCGCGAAGGCGTGAAGCTTGCGGGATTCCAATCACGCGACATGGCCTCGGGTGCGGGCCATGACGCCGCCTATATCGCGCGGGTGGCGCCCACCACCATGATCTTCGTCCCATGCCTCAATGGCATTTCGCACAACGAAGAGGAGTCAACCACCTTCGATGAGTGCGCTGCTGGGGCACAGGTTTTGCTCAACGCCGTACTCGCCCACGACCGGACTCAGGCGTGAACTTCGTCTTTCTCCGCAGAGCGGGGATGGAGACATGAGAACCGATCTCGCGGCTCGGGCAATGGAGCTCGCACTGCTTCTCACCTCGTGGCCATCCGTTTCGGGATCTCGCGAGGAAGCCGAGCTACCCCACAAACTTGCTGAACGGCTCTCCCACTTCAAAGCCTTGGCAGTTCCCATTCCGGACGATCCGACGAGACGCAGCAATGTCTTTGCCCTGAAACGCGGCACATCGAACAAGACAATCGTTCTCACGGGCCACTTCGACACGGTTCCCTATGGTGACTACGGTGACCTTGATGAGTTGGCGCTACATCCTGAAAAGCTGTTGCCGGAGACAATTCGCAGGCTGAGGAATTCCAAAGAGAATGCACTTGCGCTTGCAGATCTCGAATGCGGTGACTACCTCCCGGGCTGCGGGCTTCTTGACATGAAAGCCGGGTTGGCGGCGGGCTTAGCCGCGATGGAAGCTTACGATGGCGATGCGTCATTGCTGTTCATCGGCGTTTCCGACGAGGAGGTCAGATCGGCGGGCGCGCGGGCCGCAGTTCCGCAGCTTAAGAGGATTGCCGCGGAGGAAGGACTCGAAATTGCACTGGTGATCAATCTCGATTCGATCTCGGATCAGGGTGACGGATCGAAGGGCCGCGTCGTTACCTATGGCTCGATTGGCAAGCAGCTGCTCTGCGCATATGTGGTTGGCAAGCAGGCCCATGCCGGGTATCCGCAGGACGGCGTCAATGCCGCCTATGTGATGGCCGAGTTGATCCGAGCCTTTGAGTTGTCGCCTGTTTTGTCGGAGGCAACGGGCGGGGAAGTGGCCGCTCCGCCGGCGACGCTCTTCGCCAAGGATGGCAAGAGCGGCTACAACGTCACGACACCCTCATCTGCATTTGCTTATTGGAATACGATGCAGCATGGCCGCTCCGGGGCCGAGGTTCTGGACATCGCGATGTCGTTGGCGGCGGATGCCGTCACTGCGGCGGAACAGAAAACCGGCCGCCGGATTTCGCTCAAGCGCTTTTCAGATCTGCCTAAGACACCGATCGTATGCGATCCATTGCCGAGCCTGCCGGACCAGACCTTGGAGGCGTTTGAAAGCATAACCCGCGATCTTCGTTTCACCGAGCCGGCGGTCATTCTGGGTTTCGCCTCCATTCCCTATCCGGCGGTCCTGCTCAAGGATCAGAAACTCCGTGCCGCCATTTCCAGGGCTGTTCAGCCCTTCGGCCTCGGAGAGGTCAATTACTTCGCAGGGATTTCGGATTTGAGCTTCTTCGGCGAATCCTCGGGTGATCTTTCTGCCGTAGCCGCCAACACGCCGATCTGGGGTTCAGGCTTCACCATGCCGGAACCCGGCGATTTTCCGGCCATCAATATCGGTCCCTGGGGCAGGGACTATCACACCTGGCTCGAGCGGCTCCACGCGCCATATGCTTTCGATACACTACCCCGCGTTCTGCTCTCGGTCATTGAAGCGGTGGCAAAGTCCGGCTAGAGACTTAGGATCACACAAGCAAGACAGCGGAGGGACAAATGGCTTTGAAACGCATCGAACCCGGCAAGCGCATGAGCGCTGCCGTCATTCACAATGGCATGGTGTATCTCGCGGGCTACACGCCAGAGAAGACATTGGGCAAGTCGGTTGCCGAGCAGACCAAGGACATTCTCGACCAGATCGACGCCACGCTGAAGCAGGCGGGCACCGACAAGACCAACATCGTCAAGGCTAATATCTGGCTCACCGACATCAAGACCTGGGCGGAAATGAACACGATGTGGGACGCCTGGGTTGTTCCGGGCCAAACGCCAGCGCGGGCCACGGTCGAGTCGAAGCTTGCGGCTCCCGGGATCGATGTCGAGATCATGGTGGAAGCGGCGATCGTGAAGAAGGCGTCCAAGGCCGCTGCCGCGCGCCGTCCAGCCAAAAAAGCAGCGAAGAAGCCAGCTAAGAAGAAGCGGTAGAGACTATGTTCCGTCCTGCCAGCCGAACCAGAGGTATGCGCCCTTGAGATAGAGTGGGCGGAAGGCGGGAAGGGGAAACTTTACAAGCCGGCGGGTGATGACGTTGGGCATATCCGCTGCTTTTTTCTTGCCCGTCATCAATTGCGCCACGGCGCGGCCCGACCATGTGCCCATGGCAACGCCGTTGCCGTGATAGGCAAGCGCCGTCCAGACAGTCTTCTTCTCGTCCAGAGGGCCGATGTAGGGAACGAGATCGTAGGCGAGGCACACGAAGCCACGCCAGAAATGGGTGATCTCGGCATTCGACCATGCCGGAAACAGGCGATGGAAGGTTGCCGTGAGTTTCTGCCGCATGGGACCGGCGCCGGCGTTTGAGGCATCGGTTCCGCCACGGCCGCCGAACAGAAATCGCTTGTCCGGCAGCAAACGGAAATAGTGCAACAGGTTGCGCGAGTCATAAGCCATCACGTGGCTGGTCCAGCCCTGCGCCTGCAATTCCGCATCGGTGAGAGGGCGGGTCACGATGATGTTGGAGAGCGCCGGCATCAAACGGCCGGCATGCCTCTTCGATACGTCTTCCGGGGTGTAGCCATTAGTGGCGACGAGTACGCGCTTCGCCCGCAATGTTCCGTTGGCCGTTGAAAGCACATGGCCATCAGACGATTCCTCCCACCGCACAAGGCGTGAGCGGCTGTGAATGGTGACACCGGCCTTGGCGGCGGCAATTGCCAGTCCGCGGACATAACGCAGCGGATGAATGCCGAAACCCGTGCGGCCCAGCAATCCGCCGTGGAATTCCGGCCCCCAGAGTCCATGCAACTTCAGCTCGGCTGGCGTGAGCAGCTCCGTCTCATCGCCGAAGGTGTCGCGCAGGAACTTCTGCTCGGCACGGAATTCTTCCAAACGATTGGGGAGATGGGCGAGCGTGATCTCGCCTTTTCCGGCGATCTTTGCATCGATTTGGTGCTCGATACACAGATCTTGAACCAAGCCAACGGACTCCTTCATGGCGCGATAGAAGGTGCGTGTGCCGTCGATCCCGTAGCTCGAAATCATCGAGGCATAGGATCTCTTATGCGAACCGATGCAGGCAAAACCGCCATTGCGCCCGGATGCGCCCCAGCCGGGTTCAGCGGCTTCCAGAATACGAACGTCCATTCCGGACGATGCCAGTTCCAGCGCCGCGGAAAGTCCGGTGTATCCCCCACCGATGATGGCGACATCGCATTGGGCGCTTACCGAAAGCTGCGGCATTGCCGCTTCAAGCGGCGGGGCGGAGGCTTCCCAATAGCTGTCAACGGGCCTTTCGAAATGGAAGGCATGCGGATGGGTTGTGGAAGGCATGATCGAGGCTTGCTAGCATTCTGGCGGACAACAGGCAAAACGGGCGGGCATGAAAGCGCTGGTTCTCGGGGCAGGGATCGTCGGCATCACCACGGCCTATGAATTGAATCGCGACGGTTTCGACGTGACCGTGATCGACCGCGAAGCCGAGCCCGCATCTTTCACCAGTTACTCCAACGCGGGCCTGTTCGCGCCAGGCCATGCCTATGCATGGTCATCGCCGGCAGCACCGGGCATTTTGCTGCGCTCGCTGTGGAAAGGTGATCAGGCGCTGCGCTTCAAGTTTTCCGCCGACCCGCGCTTCTGGCGCTGGATGTGGCGATTCTGGGGAGAGTGCTCGGCGGAACGCGCGGCGCTCAATACCAAGCGTAAAGTGCGGCTCTGCAACTATTCGCTTTCGGTGTTTCACGAGACAGTGGCGCGCACCGGCGTTGCTTACGACGGCCGCAAAGGTGGGCTGCTCTATCTCTATCGCTCGGAGGCAGCACTCAAAGCGGCGTCGGCAAAGTCGCGCATTCTCTCCGACAATGGCTGCCGCATCGAAACGCTGGACCGCGATGGCATGGCGAAAACCGATCCGGCGCTTGAGCCGGTGAAGACCCAGTTCGCAGGCGCGCTTTATGCGCCGGATGACGAGAGTGGCGATTGCCGGCTGTTTGCGCGCAACATGGGGACGTGGCTTCAAGGGCAAGGCGTGAAGTTCAGCTTTAACACCACGGTGACCGGCTTCGAGAAAACGGGCGACCGGATCGCGGCGGTGATGACCGACAAGGGGCGGATGGAAGCGGACGTGTTCGTGCTCTGCCTCGGGGTCTATTCGCCGCATCTTGCGAAAGAGCTTGGCCATCATCTGCCGATCTATCCGGTAAAGGGATACGCGATCACCGCTCCGGTGGCGGGGCGGAACAATCCGCCGACGATTGGCGGCGTCGATGAGGAGACGCTGGTTGCCTACGCGCCCTACGGCGATCGCATTCGCGCTACAGCAACGGCGGAGTTTTCGGGTTATGGCCGGGAATTCAAGCCATCGGACTTTTCCACCATGCTTACCACGATGAAGGCATTGTTCCCGGATGGCGCCGACTGGTCGAAGGCGAGTTATTGGGCAGGGCTCAGGCCGATGACGCCGGAGGGGACGCCGATTCTCGGGCCTTCGAAGATGAAAAATCTTTGGTTCAACACCGGCCAGGGTCACATGGGATGGACCATGAGTCATGGGGCGTCGCGGATCACAGCAGATCTGATCGCCGGAAAAGCCCCGAAAATTCCACTCGAAGGCATGGTTATCGCAGCGTAAGGTTGCGTCACATTCTCGCCCCATAGATTTATATGTTGCACTGCAACACAACAAGAGCAGGGGCATACTATGAAGATGCGGATAACGGCAGCAGTGGCTGCCGGTGTGATGGCGTTTGCCGGCTTCGCCGGGTTTGCCGAGGCTAAGACCCTTACGGGCATGGCGTCGTATTACAAGTCGGGAAAGGTCACGGCCAATGGCGAGCGGTATAACCCACATGGGCTGACGGCGGCGCACAAGACCCTTCCCTTCGGCACTAAGGTGCGGGTCACCAACCTCAAGACCGGCAGGTCCGTGGTGGTACGGATCAACGACCGGGGGCCCTTTATCCGCGGACGGATCATCGATCTGAGCCTGGGCGCTGCCCGCGTGGTGGGCTTGCATAAATCGGGCGTGGCCCGTGTGAAGGTCGCCGTCCTCAACTAAGTTTGGTCAGTCGCGTAAGGCGTTCGGGGCCTGGCTTATTGCCGGGCCCTTTTTCATTGGCGGGCGAGGCGCTGGGCTTCGGTTACGGCCTGAGCCGCTTGAATTTCCATGGCGGCCATTTGCTTTTGCGCGGCTGGCAGATCGCCATGTGCCGCAGCTTCCTCGAGTACTTCGCAGATGGGCACGGCGCGCATGGCCCCCATGCTGGCGAAGTTCGAGCGCAGCGCATGGGCGCGAAATGCGGCGGCCTCAGCGTTGCCGTGGGCCAGTTGCCAGCGGAGGTCCTGAAGGCCGGAAGTGACAGCTGCCAGGAAAAGGCGGGCGACCTTGCGGACGAGCGCATCTCCTCCCGCCGTCTTGAGATCGGCGATGGCTTGAGTATCTAGAATCTCTTCGACCTGCTGCATGCCCGATCCTTCGCGTTCGGATTTTAACGAACGCGCTGAGCAAGAGTTAACGACGAATGGTAAAGAAAACCCGAGCGCCGGTTTCTCCAAGGCCGAATTAACACTGACAGTCTAAGCATTGGAGTCAGAGTTAATGGAGCTCATTCGTTGAGTAAGGCCATGACCACCGGGGCACAAGGGGACAGCGCGAACAGCAAACGCGTGTTGATCGTCGACGACGATCCGCTGTTGCGCGAGATTTTAGGCGCGCATCTGAAGGGCGCGGGATTTGTAGTTCGCGAAGCTGGAAACGGCATCGACGCGCGGGAGCTGGCTTCCACGGAAGAGTTTTCGCTGTTGATCCTCGATCTCGGGCTGCCCGGCGCCAGCGGTTTCGAGGTGTTGCAGCACTTGCGGCAGCATCCGCGCACCGTCGATCTTCCGGTCATCGTCGCCACATCGAGCGGCGATCAGAAGTCTATCGAGCGCGCATATGAACTTGGCGCCTCGTCCTTCGTGACCAAGCCGATCAACATGGTGCAGTTCCTGCACCACGCGCAATTTGTGATCCGCAGCGGCGAGACCGAACGGAGCTTGCGGATCGCGGAAGCGGAAGCGAAGCACGCGAGCCGCATGAAGAACGGCATGTTCAACGTGTTGAGCCATGAGTTGAAGACGCCGCTTGTGGGATTGATCGGACTTTCGGAAGTGCTGATCGAAGCGCTGAAGGGCCGGGTCGAACGAGAGCAAGCGGAGCAGCTTCAGCACATCACCGATGCCTCGCGCCGGATCAACGGAATCGTCAGCGATATTCTAGTCTTGTCCAAGGCGATCTCCGGACCAGACGGGCTGACCCTTGCCGAGCAGCCGCTCGACGAAGTGGTCGAGGACAGTTTCGTGGGGCTTAAGTTGGCCGCACGCGAGAAAGAGATCAACATCAAGTTCCGCCATCCGTTGGAGCAGCTTGTTCTCAAGTGCGATAATCATTTGCTGCAGCAAGCGGTGCGCAAGCTGATCGATAACGCGATCAAGTTCTCGCCGCGCGGAAGTTCGGTCGAAGTGTGGAGCCATTTCGGCGACGACAAGAAGCTCACGGTTTCGGTGCGCGACAATGGGCCGGGCATTCCTTCGCAGAAACTCGACGCCTGCCTGCAGCCGTTCGTGCAGGACGACATGAGTTATGGCCGGCCGGTGGAGGGTCTTGGGCTTGGACTTCCCATCGCAAAGGCCATCGTCGAGGCGCATGGCGGAGAATTAGTGATCACCAACAATCGCGGGCGGGGCCTGGTCGCGGCAATTTGCTTGCCTTGCGGCCTGGCCGAGGAAATCAGAAAGCGCGACGCGGCGTAGTCCCCGTGGTTTGAATCCTCTCGCGGTTTCTGACATGCTGGCCCTCTCTCAATCGGGGTCCTCATGAAAATCATCTATAGCGACGAGCACCGCAATCATTTCGCGCAAGGCGAGGTCTATGGCGGCGAACTGGTGACGCCGTTCGAGCGGCCATCGCGGATCGAATACATCATGCGCGAGCTGAAGGCGCGGAAGCTCACTGACATTGCGCCGCCAGATGCGCTCGATATGACGGCGGTAGCCAAGGTGCATGCGCCTGACTTCATCGAATTTCTCGAAACCGCCTGGCGTGACTGGACGGCGGCGGGCTATCGCGGCGAGATCATTGCGACGGTGTTTCCGGTTCCAGGCATGCGCAAGAAGCCAGCGAAGTTCATCGATGGGCGCGTGGGTTACTATGCGCATTCCGTCGAAACCGCGATCACCGCGGGAACCTGGGATGCCGCGCGCTCATCCGCGGCCGTGGCGCTCTCGGCGCAGAAGATCGTAGCAAGCGGAGCCCGTTCGGCTTTCGCCCTCTGCCGGCCGCCGGGACATCATGCGCATCGCAATCTCTATGGCGGCTATTGCTTTCTCAACAACGCGGCGATCGCGGCGCAGGCGTTTCGCGATGCCGGAGCCAAGAAGGTGGCGATCCTCGATGTCGATTTCCATCACGGCAATGGGACACAGGACATATTCTACGAACGAAGTGACGTGCTGTTTCTCTCGCTGCACGGCGATCCGGAGGAGGCCTATCCGCATTTCCTGGGATACGCAGACGAAAAAGGCGCGGGTGCGGGAGAAGGTTTCAACGTCAACTATCCGCTGCCGCGCGGGACGCCGTTTGGTCCTTGGGCCGGGGCGCTGGAGGATGCGTGCGGGCGGATTTCGAAGTTCGGTGCGGAGGTGCTGGTGGTGTCGCTGGGCGTCGACACTTACAAACACGATCCGATCAGTTTCTTTGGATTGGACTCCCATGACTTCACGGCTTACGGCGCGCGGATCGCGAAGCTGAATCTGCCGACGCTCTTCGTGATGGAAGGAGGCTACGCTATCGATGCGATTGGCGTGAATACGGTCAATGTCTTGACGGGCTTCATCGGTGGCGCATGAGAAAGGTTACGGTTGCCGCGACGCAGATGGCCTCGCACCATGATGTGGCTAAGAACTGCGACGCGGCGGAGAAACTCGTGCGCGATGCCGCCAAACAGGGCTCGCAGGTGATTCTGCCGCAGGAGCTTTTCGACAACGACTATTTCTGCATCGAGCAACATGCGAAGTTTCTGAATCTGGCGCATGAGATTGACCGGCATCCGACGGTGCAACGCTTCGCGGCGCTGGCGAAAGAACTGGGCGTGGTGTTGCCGGTGAGCGTGTTCGAGCGCGCGGGGAATGTGCACTACAACACCGTGGCAATGATCGATGCCGATGGAAAGCAGCTTGGCATCTATCGCAAGTCGCATATTCCTGATGGGCGCGGGTATCAGGAGAAGTTTTATTTCGCTCCAGGCGATACGGGCTTCAAGGTGTGGGATACGGCCTTCGGACGCCTTGGCGTTGGCATATGCTGGGATCAATGGTTTCCCGAATGCGCCCGCGCCATGGCGCTGATGGGTGCGGAGATTCTGCTTTATCCGACAGCAATCGGTTCGGAGCCGCCCAATCCGGACTACGATTCGAGTACGCATTGGCAGAATACGATGCGCGGGCATGCGGCAGCGAACATCATGCCGCTCGTCGCCTCGAACCGAATCGGAAAGGAAACGGCGCCCGATGGCCGCTGGAACATCTTTTATGGACGCTCTTTCATTTCCGACTGGCAAGGCGAGAAGATCGCGGAGATGAATCGCGAGGAAGAAGGCGTGCGGGTCGCCACTTTCGATCTCGAAACTATCGGCGAGTTGCGGCGGTCATGGGGCGTGTTCCGCGACAGGCGGCCGGAAATGTATGGCGCGCTCCTGACGCGCGATGGCTTCACGCGATGATGGGTTGTTTGGCGGCGCTGGTGTACCAACCGCCCAGTTCCTTTTCGTAAGCAAGACCCGCCCGAAACACAGCCGCATCGTCGTACGGTCTTGCAACAATCTGAATGCCCGTCGGCACGCCGTTCGATGCATGGCCTGAAGGAACGGCGAGCACCGGGCAGTTGTGCAGCATATTGAAAGGGTGCGTCATCACCCAGCCGAATTCGGGATCGGCTTTCTTGCCGTTGACGGTGAAGTCCTCCGACCACGGATCATGTTCGACGGGAACGGCGGGCAGATTGTTGGTCGGGCAGATGAACACGTCGTTGGCTGCGAGGATTGGCCCGAGCGACTGGTACATCTCGTGCGCGCGTGCCCAGGGCTTATGAACATCGTCCATCTGCGTGTGCTTCAGCGCGGTTTCGGCGAACTTCCGCGCATAACCCGTCATGAGGTGAGCATTTTCTTTTGAATGCCAAATCGTCTGGCGGCCGAAATTCATGCAGTTGTACCAGTGGATCGCGTCGGCATCGGTGGCGCTGGTCCAGCCGGGGTTCACTTCGGTGACCTTCGCGCCGAGCGCCTTGAAAACGGCGATTGCGGCGAGCGTGTTGTGGCGGACATCGGGATCGACTTCGACGTAACCGAAGTCGATTGAATAAGCGACTTTCAATCCCTTGATGCTCCGCGCCTTGGCGGGCAGTTCAGGGGGCTCCGGAAGCGAGTCGTGATCGAGTGGATGGGCTCCTGCGGTGATCGATTGCATGAGTGCCGCATCGGCGATGGTGCGGGTCATCGGGCCATTGTGATTGAAGCGATCGAAGTTGGCGGGCGGGCCATCGGGATTGCGTCCGTGCGGCGGCTTGTAACCGACGACGCCGCAGGCCGAGGCCGGAATGCGGATCGAGCCGCCAATATCGGTGCCTGTAGCGAGGATTGTCATGCCGGCAGCCAATGCCGCGCCCGAGCCGCCGGAGGAACCGCCCGGCGTGAACTCGCGGTTCCATGGATTTCGCGTGACGCCCCAGATTCTGGAATGGGTGATGCCTGAAAGGCAGAACTCCGGCGTGGTCGTGCGGGCGAAGACGATGGCACCGGCATTCTGCAATCGTTCGATGGAGGGGTCGGAATTGTCGTCAACGCTGTCCTTGAAGATGAGCGAGCCGTGAGTCGTGACCTTGCCCTTCACCCGCTGGGCGTCCTTCACGGCAAGTGGGATGCCTTCGAGCGGACGCGGGTTTCCCGTGCGCTTGGCATAAGCAGCTTGGGCCTTGCGCGCCTGTTCCAAAGCCTCGTCGAAGTAACGGCCGCCGAAGCAGTTGATGTCCGCGCCGTCATGTTCGTAGCGGGAGATCAGCGCCTTCACAAGTTCGACCGGCGAGAGCTTGCGCTTGCGGAATTTGTCGAGCGCCTCGGCGGCGGAAACATAGCAGAGATCGAGATCGGTCATGGACAAGCCTCGGGTGATGGCGCTAGGCAATAGCCGAGTTTCACCCCATCGAAGGAGCGAAGTCCATGGCCGGCAGGCTTCAAGGAAAAACCATCATCGTCACCTCGGCCGCGCAGGGCATGGGCCGCGCGGCGGCGATCGCCATGGCGGAGGAGGGGGCGAAGGTTTTCGCCACCGACATCCGCGCCGACCTGCTGCCGGAGCTGACGGCGGCGCACAAAGCCATCGATGCTTTCGAATTGAATGTGTTGAAGGACGCCGATGTGGCGGCGGCCAGCGAGCGCACTGGGCCGGCAGACATTCTCTTCAACTGCTCGGGTTTCGTGCATCACGGCACGATTCTCGATTGCGCGGACAAGGATTGGGACTTCTCCTTCGACCTCAATGTGAAGGCGCACTACCGCATGATCCGCGCTTATCTCCCTGGAATGCTGGAGAAGGGCAAGGGCAATATCGTCAACATGGCATCGGTCGCGTCGTCGATCAAAGGCGTCGTCAATCGCGCCGTGTACGGTGCATCGAAGGCAGCGGTGATCGGGCTCACGAAAGCAGTTGCGGCTGACTACATTTCCAAGGGCATCCGCTGCAACTGCATCTGCCCGGGAACCGTGGAGACGCCATCGCTCTATGACCGCATGAGGGCGTCGGGCGATTTCGAGAAAGCGAAGGCAGCGTTCATCGCGCGCCAGCCGATGGGACGGCTCGCGAGTGCCGAGGAAGTGGCAAAGATGATCATCTATCTCGCCAGCGACGAGTCGGATTTCGTCACGGGGCAGGCGTTTGTGATCGATGGGGGGTTTACGTTGTAGAATCCTCCCTCCCCCCCTGCGCGCTTGGGGGGAGGATGCATCAGCAATCCAGCGTGTTATCGCGCTCCCACTGCGTGAGGTGGCGGCAGTATTGGTTCCACTCGGCATTCTTGAGTTTCAGATACGCGTTCATTGCGTCTTCGCCGATGGCTTTACGCAGGTGTTCGTCCTTCTCCAGGTTGCGCAGCGCGTCGAGCAGATTGAGCGGCAGTTTCTTGGCGTTCTTGACCGTGTGGCCTTCGGCATACATGTCAATGTCGAGGCGCTTGCCTGGGTCTAATTTGGCGTCGATGCCGTGGAGGCCGGCGGCGAGAATACCGGCCATCATCAGATACGGATTTGCCGCGCCATCGGGCAGGCGGAACTCGGTCCGGCCGGCATCGGGAATGCGTACCATGTGGGTGCGATTGTTGCCGCCGAAGGTGACGGTGTTGGGCGACCAGGTGGAGCCCGAAATGGTGCGCGGCGCATTGATGCGCTTGTAGCTGTTGACCGTCGGGTTAGTGATGGCAACCAGTGAATCAGCGTGATGGATGAGGCCGCCGACGAAATGGTAGGCCATTTGCGAGAGGCCCATCTCGTCCTTCGAATCCTCGAAAAGATTCTTCTTGCCTGCCTTGTCCCACATCGAGAGATGCGCGTGGCAGCCATTGCCGGTCAAGTTGATGAAGGGCTTCGGCATGAAGGTGGCGCGGAGGCCATGTTTCTCGGCGATCGACTTCACCATAAATTTGAAGAACGCGAGTTGGTCGGCGGTGGTGAGCGCGTCGTTGAAGTTCCAGTTGATTTCGAACTGGCCGTTCGCGTCTTCATGATCGTTCTGATACGGCCCCCAGCCAAGCTGCACCATGGTGGAGCAGATTTCACCGATCACATCGAGGCGGCGCATGATCGCCGACTGATCGTAGCAGGGCTTCTCCTGCGTATCGCGGTGATCGGAAATCGATGTGCCGTCGGCGTTGATGAGGTGGAATTCGGGCTCGACGCCCGCCATCAGCTTCATGTCGTGCTTGGCGGTTGCCTCCATCATGCGGCGCAGCGCCACGCGCGGCGCTTGCGCAAGAGGCTCGCCATTCATCCACGGCTCGCCCGCGACCCATGCGACTTCAGGGCGCCAAGGCAGCGGAATGATCGCGTTCGTATCAGGCATCACCAGTATGTCTGGATGGGCCGGCGTTTGATCGAGCCACGTTGCGAAGCCGGCGAAGCCCGCGCCCGCCTTCTGCATCTTGCCCGCCGCTTCCGCCGGCACGAGCTTGGCGCGCTGCGTGCCGAAGACATCGGTGAAGTTGAACAGGAAGAACTTGATCCCGTTCTCCTTCGCGTATTGTGCCAGATCGCCCGCCATCGTCGTCTCCTATCGTTTGGACTTGTTCGTCATCGTGTTGCCATTACCGCCGCTGCGCCACCCATCGCGGTGGCGCTCGCGCGGTTTGCGATTTTCATTGCGCTCGGGCTTTTCAGCCATTTCCGGGCCCAGGCTGCGGCTAAGGCCCAGGCGAAGTCGACCGCCATCATAACGGCAACGGCCACAAGCATGAGCTCGATCAGGCCGACGGGCGTTACAGCGGATACGTCGATCAGCGATGGCAGAAGTGCCAAATAGAAGACCATGATCTTGGGATTGCCGAGCGTCAGTGCCATGCCGGTCATAAACATCTTCATGGCGCCCTGTGCACGAGGCAACTCGCCTGCTTGCAATTCGACCGGCGCTGTCCAGAACTGCCAAGCGAGATAGAGCAGATAGGCAATGCCACAATATTTGATGATGGTGAAGGCGAGGTAGAACTTCTCTGCAACAAAACCGAGGCCCATCACTGCCGCAGCAAGCCACAGCGCCTCGCCGATCCACATGGCCATCAGGAAGGGGAGAACGCTGCCGAGGCCGCCGGTTATGACCCGCGCGACAAGGGCAGCAATGCTCGGTCCCGGCGAGCCAGCATTGATCAAAAGTGCGCCGGCAAAAATCACCAATGCCGATAGTTCCATGACGCTCCCTCCGCTCGCAACTATCTTACCGGCTCGCAGCGGACATCGGTCAAGACCGAATTGGCGATGAAGCACTCCTCATGGGCGTGATGGTGGAGATCGTCGAGCGCTGCCTGATCCGGGAGCTTGCCGCCGGAAAACACGATGCGAGGGTGCAGCGTTACGGTATTCACCCAGTACTTGCCCTTGTCATTCTTTGCCATGGTGCCCTGGGCCTCGTCGACGTAACTGTCAATCACAAAGCCCTTCCTGCCGGCAAGATGCAGTAAGGTCAGCATGTGGCAGCTGGACAGGCTGGCGACGAACGCCTCTTCGGGATCGACGCCCGCTGGATCGGAGAATTTCGGCACAACGCTCGGCGAAGACGAGGCGCGGAAGCTCACTCCGCCGTCGAAGGACCATTGATGACCGCGCGAATACTTCCCATCCACGAACGCTTCGCTTGGCTGGCGTGTCCAAGAGACCGTGGCGGTGATGTTAGCCATGACTAATATCCTCCTTTGCCGGGAATCCAGTCGGTCCCCGCCAGCGGCACTTGCGCCATGGCGGCTGCCTCGACCGTCAGTGCCACGAGGTCTTCCGGCTCCAAATTATGCACATGACTCTTGCCATTGGCACGCGCGATTGTTTGCGCCTCGAGCGTCATCACCTTCAGATAGTTGGAGAGACGGCGGCCCGCCTTCACCGGATCGAGGCGTTTGGCCAATTCCGGATCCTGCGTGGTGATGCCAGCAGGATCGCGGCCTTCGTGCCAATCGTCGTAGGCGCCTGCCGTTGTACCGAGCTTCTGGTATTCCGCTTCAAGATGCGGATCGTTGTCGCCAAGCGCCACAAGTGCTGCCGTTCCGATCGATACCGCGTCTGCGCCGAGCGCCAGGGC
>JBJXGL010000040.1:0-5404 GCA_046160365.1 Aestuariivirga sp.
GCGCGGGCGCCGCCAAACAGTTCGCCACGCTTGGAACGGGCCTCACACTCACCAACAGCGACTTCTACGTCTTCTGACAGGTTCATGGCCGTCGCCAGAGAAACGCGATGACAAACCTGCCGGCAACTTTCGATTGACCAGCTTGACTTGACCGTGGCCTCGCATTTGGCGCGGAGAATGGCCGTTGCCGCCGGATTTCCGCTGTGATAGGGTTTTTGCCGAGGGGGCCATGTTGACCGCACAGGAGCGTGTCGTGGCCATTACGATCACCTATTCTTGGCAGTTTATCCAAAACCTTGATCTCGATTTCGTCACGTCCAACGCCGACGTGACAAGCCTCGCCAATGGCGGCTTCGCCGGCCTTGGCAACCACACAAGCCATATCGACGGCACGATCTTCGACGCATCGGCCGCAAGAACCGATGGCTGGACCAGCACCCAAGGCACGAACGGCGCGCTCGATCAGCTGAGCAACGGCAATATCGTCATCGCCAGCCAGGACGCGGACAGCACCACACTCTTCAAGATCGTCGATAGCGTCACCGGCAATGAGGTCGTCGCGACGGTCGACCTCGCCGACGCCGATCAGTCGGAAGTCGATGTCGCGGCGCTGGCCGGCGGCGGCTTCTGGATTGTCGCCACCGACGAGATCGGCGCGCCGGGCGGCGACGCCGATATCGATGTCTTCAGGCGCAACAATGACGGATCGTCCGCCGGCTTCTTCACCATCGATTCATCCGTTGCGCGCGACACCGGCGCCAGCATAGCCTCGCTCGATGGCGGCGGTGTTGCCGTAGCCTGGACCCGCACCGTCGGCGCCGAGACTGAAGTGTGGTACGCCGTCTATGACGCGGCTGGCGGCGTGATCAAGGCCGTCGGCCAGCTCGACACCATCGGCACGATCAACCGCAATGTCAGCGTCACCGCCATGAATGGCGGCGGCTTCGCCATCGCCTATGAGGACAATGGCTGGGATGGCGATGTCGACATCACGCTTGCCCGCTTCAACGCCGCCGGCACCTTCATCGACTGGGACAATGTCTCCTCGTTCGCCGCCGCCGATGAGAACCCCTACGTCACCCGCATGTCCAACGGCATGCTCGCCGTGGCCTACGGCAACAATAGCTTCGCCGATACCGACACCTACGTCACACTGATCAATCCGAACACCGGCGACGTCCTCGCCACGCGCACAGTGACCGGCGGCGAATCGATCAGCGATGACACCGACTTCGCCGCCATCGCCGGTTTCGGCGAGGGACGCCTCGCGGTGTTTCACACCAATCTGACCGACAGCGATGTCGATGGCGAAGACCTGCAGGCCGTGCGCACTGTCAACGGCGATGGCGCTAATGACGTTTTCTTCGGCGATGAGCTCGTCGACATTCTCAACGGCAATGGCGGCGCGGATAACCTCGCCGGCGGCGCCAACGACGACACAGTGAATGGCGGCGACGACAATGACATCCTGCGCGGCAATGGCGGCGACGACGTGCTCGACGGCGGCGCTGGAGACGACTCCATGGCCGGCGGCGACGGCGACGATGCGTATGTCGTGAGCGGAGCGGGCGATACGCTGCTCGAACTGCTCAACCAGGGCATTGATGAAGTGCGGGCCGGGTTCGATTTCACGCTGGCGGCGCATTTCGAAAATCTCTTGCTCACCGGCGGCGGCGCAATCGACGGCACCGGAAACGCGGCCAAAAACAAGATCACCGGCAATGGCGCGGCCAACACGCTGTCAGGCCTGGACGACAATGACACGTTGATCGGCGGCGGCGGCAACGACATCCTTCTCGGCGGCAACGGAGCCGACGATCTGGATGGCGAGGCCGGTGCTGACTCAATGGCAGGAGGTGCGGGCAACGACACCTATCACGTCAACACCAATGCCGACGCCACGCTGGAGGCGCCCGGTGCGGGGACGGATTTCGTCGTGGCGACAATTACCCACACGCTCAGGGTCAATGTCGATCATCTGACCCTCGCCGCGGGCGCCGGCAACATCAACGGCAGCGGCAATGCCTTGTTCAACGAGATCGTGGGCAATGAAGGCTCCAACATCCTGAACGGCTTCGACGGCGCCGACATCATGCGCGGCAACGACGGCAACGACACCTATTATGTGAGCGAAGCTGGCGATGTGGTAAGCGAAACCGGCACCGGAATTGACATCGTGCGCACCGCAGTGACGCGCACGCTCGATGCCAATGTCGAAAAAATGTACCTGCTGACAGGTGCTGTGAATGGCACCGGCAATCCGCTGTCGAACTTCATCTACGGCAACGCGGCCAACAATATCATCGACGGCGGAGCCGGCGCCGACCGCCTCTATGGCGATAAGGGAAACGACACTTATATCGTCGACTCGGCCGGCGATCTGATCTTCGAAACCACCGCGGGCGCCGCGGGCGGCACCGATACGGTGCAATCGTCAGTCAATCACACGCTTGCCACCAATGTCGAACGCCTGACGCTGACCAGCGGCGGCAATATCAACGCCACCGGCAATACGCTGGTGAACCTTATGATCGGCAACACCGGCAACAACTTCATCGACGGCAAACTCGGCTCGGACAATCTGACCGGCGGCCTGGGCATGGACAACTTTGTCTTCACCACGGCGCTGAGTGCGGCCAACGTCGATACCATCACCGACTTCACAGTTGTTGACGATACGTTGCGCTTGGACAACGGCGTTTTCGCCGCCCTGCCCCTGGGCTTTCTCGCCGCCGCTGCCTTCCATATCGGCGCCGGTGCGGCGGATGCATCGGACCGCATCATCTACAACGCCGCCACCGGCGCGATCTACTACGACCCCGACGGATTGGGCGGCGCGGTGCAAATCCGCTTCGCCAATCTCGACGCCGGACTCGCTCTAACCAACGCGGATGTTTTTGTGTTCTGACGCATGGCAAACTGCCGCGTTATTGACAGTCTGGCAGCCAGAGCCGTAGGATGAATTTCAATGAGGGGGCGTCGAAGGACTGACGCCTGTGGCGATCCGTTATCCCTACCCGCAGTTTAACCGGCCGCTAGACAGGCCGCAGCAGTGCTTTTGCATGACACCTCTATTCAGATCTCACCCTCACCGGGAGGATTAACCATGCCCGCGCCGATCAAGTGGACGCCCGACTTCGAACTGCTCAATCTCGAGAATCCCGAAGGCGAGCCCTGGCTCTCGGCCTCCCCGGACGGCCGCTTCTCGCTGATCTTCTTCGAGACGCCCCCAGGACTGCCTGCATTCACCGACCTCGAGGAGAGAATCTACACCGCGGCGGGCGTGGAACAAAGCGCCATCGGCACCACCTTCTCCGCCGCAGCGATCGAGCATCAGCCGTCGAGCGCCTATCTTCCCGACGGACGGCGGGTCTATGTGTGGACCGAGGAGCCCGTGGCTGGCGGCGGCAACCTCGAGGATGTCTATGCCGAGATCCGCTTCGGCAACAACATCGTCGATGTGGCGCGCTTCCTGGTGACCGGCGGCGCCGGGCGCCAGCATGACCCGATCGTCGCCGCCAACGGCACCGGCTTCGCCGTCGCGCTCGCCGACGACTCGGTGGCTGGCGGCCAGCTCATCCTGAAATTCTACAATATCGCGGGAACGCCGGTGAACACGGTGCTCGCGCCGAACGCGCCGCAGACTGTCGCCACCGGATCGGCCGACCAGTACCGAGATGTGGAGATCGCGGCACTCGCCAACGGCAACTATGTTGTCGTCTGGGACAGCCAATTCAACGCGGATGTTTTCGCCCGCGTGTATTCGAGCGGCGGCGTGGCCCAGAGCGGCGTCATCGATGTCCAGACGGGCGCGCCGGGCGCCAGCTTTCCAGATGTCACGGCGCTCGCCGACGGACGCTTCGCCATCACCTACGCGGAATTTGTCGCCGGACTGGTGCGTGGCCGCATCTTCAACGCCGACGGCACGCCCGATGGCTTGAGCTTCGCCATCGGCTCCGGCGCTGCAAACGATACCGACAACCAGGTGCAGACCGCCGCGCTGCATGACGGCCGCTTCGTCACCGTGTGGAAGACCATCGCCGGCGAAATCGCCGGCCAGGTGATGTTCGCCAACGGCACGCCGGACGGCGCGGCGTTCACCGTCAACACCGTGACGGCGGGCGACCAGTCGCGGCCGACCATTGCGACGCTCGCCGACGGGCGCTTCGCGGTGTCTTGGGAAAGCAGCGCGCCTTTGATCCCCGGGACCATCATCACGACGATCTTCGATCCGCGCGAGCAGCGGTTATCCACCAGCGCATCGTCCTTCGCCGACGATTGGGTTGGCACTTCATTCAGCGACACGCTGTTCATGGGGACCGGCAACGACACGGTGCATGGCGGCGATGCCGCCGACTTCATTTTCGGCGAGGCCGGCAACGACACGCTTCATGGCGAAGGCAGTGACGACCGGATCAATGGTGGTGCTGGCATCGACACGCTCATCGGCGGCGCCGGCAACGACATCTACTGGGTCAACACCCTGAGCGACATCACGACGGAAGTGGCGGGCGCGGGCATCGATACGGTCCGCTCAACGGTCGACTGGCAGCTGGCGAGCAACGTCGACAAGCTCTATCTCGACGGCACGGCGGCGAATGGAACCGGCAACGCGCTGGTCAATTTCATCTTCGGCAATGGCCAGAGCAACATCCTCGACGGCCAGGGCAATGCCGACCGGCTGTATGGTGGAGCGGGAGACGACACATGTATTGTCGACTCCTCGGGCGATCTCGTTTTCGAGACCATCGCCGGTGCTGCCGGCGGACTCAGCGATCATGTCCAGTCTTCGGTCAATCACACACTCTCCAGCAATGTTGAGCGGCTGACCCTGACGGGCGCCGGCAACGTGAATGCCACCGGGAATTCTCTGGTGAACATCATCGCCGGCAACACCGGCAACAATTTTATTGACGGCAAGCTGGGATCGGACACGCTCACCGGCAACGGCGGCGCAGACCAGTTCCTGTTCACCACCGCGCTCAATGCCGCAACCAACACCGACACCATCACCGACTTCGATCCGGCCAACGATTTCCTGAGGCTCGACGATGCGATCTTTACTGTGCTGCCAGCAGGCTTCCTCGCCGCGGTAGCCTTCCACACCGGCGCGTCTGCCGCGGATGCCGGCGACCGCATCATCTACAATTCCGCGACTGGTGAAGTGTTCTATGACAGCGACGGCCTGGGCGGCGTGGCACAGGTGAGGTTCGCCAATGTCGGCATCGGCACGGCGTTAACCCAGGCCGACATCTTCGTGTTTTGAGCCATGCGTCAGGGCAATTTTGGGCAGACCTGAAAAACCGAAGGAGACGCCAACATGCCAGCACCCTTAAGATGGTTTCCTCTCGATATCGGTTTGGGTTTCACTTCCGGGAATGACTTCGAGGCCTGGCTGCTGGCA
>JBJXGL010000041.1:0-4450 GCA_046160365.1 Aestuariivirga sp.
GAAAGGGGCCGCCTATGCCATCACTCACCAAACGTGTCGCCATTCCTTCCGGTATCAACACAGGGCTGACGAGCGCCAGCAGCTCGCTGATGCTGTCGCTGCTCGGCAATCCGCGCTCGAACTATTCGCAGGACTGCCAGCCCGTCACCAACGCGAAACTCAAGGCCCACATCAAAACCAAACATGTGGGACCGTTCCGCGCCACCGGATTCGATCTCGCGCTTGAATCTTTGACCGCAGTGATGGCCGATATCCGAGCCGAGCAGCCTTCCGTCTTCGCCGCGCTCAGCAGCGCCGGCATGTTGTGCTGCCGCTTCAAGCGCGGCTCCAGTTCCTCGATCAGCAATCATGCCTGGGGCACAGCCATAGACTTGAAGCTCGACGGCATCCTCGATGCCTATGGCGACGGCAAGGTGCAGTTTGGACTGACGCTGATCGCACCCATCTTCAACCGGCACAAATGGTTCTGGGGCGCAACTTTCCCCAAGGAAGATGGTATGCATTTTGAGGTGAGCACGGAGAAGATGAAGGCGTGGCACGCAGCCGGAAAACTGTTCAGCGGCACGGCTGCACCCGATGACGACAAGATGATCATGGGCGAACGCTCCATGAAGGTGAAGGACTTGCAGGTGCGGTTGAACAAGCTTGGCGAGGCGTTGAAGACCGATGGCATTTTCGGTCCCGGCACGCATGCGGCCGTTGTTGCGTTCCAGGGAACCCATGGACTGAAGCCGGATGGCATCGTCGGCCCCGTCACATGGGCCAAGCTGGTGTCGCTGACCTGAGGATCCTGCGCGGGCTTCACAGGACGGGGCGCACGCGATAGGCTACCCTAGGGGAAGCGCTGATGGCGAGGGCGGCGAAGAAAGCACGGAAGATCAAGGCAAAGGCAGCCGAACCGCCCGCGCCCGATCCTCTAGCCGACGCCCGTGCGGCGTTCGAGAAACAGGGCAGCGATCCGGCCATCGCCAAAAAGGCGATCGAGGATGCCGCTGGACTAGCGCGCACCCTCTGGATCAGCTTCCTTACCTTCGGCACTTATCTCGTGATTACGGTGTCGGCCGTTACTCACGAGCAGCTCTTCCACGAAACGCCGATCAAGTTGCCGCTGCTCAATGGCGATCTGCCCTTGGTCGCCTTCTTCTGGGTGACGCCGATACTGTTCCTGATTTTCCATCTCTATCTACTGCTCAACCTCAAGCTCCTCGCCGATCAGGTGCATCACTATGGCGAACTCATGCGCCAGGCGCGCGTGAAAGAGGCCCAACAGAACAGAGCGCGCCTGCAATTGCCAAATTTCATGATCGTGCAAATGATTGGAGGCCACTACGAACAGCGCGGGGTTTTCGCCAGTTTCGCACTCGCCATGGCCACATGGATCACGCTGATCGCAGCGCCTGTCATCCTGATCTTACTCATGCAGCTGCAATTTCTGCCATATCACAGCGAGGTTGTGACATGGGCTCATCGGGTTGTTCTCGTTTTCTGCTTCGGGCTCGTCTGGTGGTTCTGGTGGTCGGTCAACGGAGGGCTAAGCCGCCTGGCGCGCGGGATTCCGCCTTTGGCCACACTCGTCGCGATCTATCTATCATGGTCGGTCATGACTTTTCCCGGCGAATGGATGCACGGCAACGCGCCGCAGAAGCTTGCATGGCCGTTTCAGACTCTCAATGCCGAAACATCCCGTTTTTACACCGTGCATGAAGCGATGTTCGGAATTCGCGATGGTGCGGATATGTGGGCTGAAGGGCCATTTGAAAACCGATTGGTCTACAACGGATTCAAGACAATTGATGAGCAGAAAATAAATATAATCGCAGAAAAATGCGTCGCACTTAGGAGTTCCGGCCGACAAGATCGTACGCCGCAAGACTATCAAGGTCTGCGTTTATGTGAAACGATCATTGATCTAACGCACCGCCATTTTGAGGAGGCCTTCTTCCCGTTTATTGACTTGCGGTACGCCAATCTGTTTGGCGCACGTTTGCCTGGTGCTGTCCTAGTCAGGGCGAACCTTAGTGGCGCACATCTTGATTCTTCGAACTTGCAAGGCGCGTCGCTAGTTCGAGCCCTGTTGCAAGACACAAGACTTGAACAATCCCATCTAGAGGGTAGCAATCTAGAGGGTGCGGAGCTGCAGGGCGCGCGGCTCGCGGAAGCGCACCTGCAAGGCGCTATGCTCGATGAGGCAAAACTACAACTTACAAGATTGACCGGTTCTTTTTTGCAGGGGACTTCCCTTAAGAACGCGAAGATGCACGGTACAGGGTTGGCAAGTGCGAAGCTTCAAGGCACAGCGCTCGATGGCGCACAGATGCAATGCTCGGACCTTCGTCAAACAAGGCTTCAGGGCACGTCATTGGACGAAGCGTCAGTCGCAGGCGCGGATTTCGACAGTGCAAATTTTTCAGGTGCATCGCTCGCAAATACACAGCTTTGGCGCGCTCAGGTACTTGAGCAAAGAGCTGACCTTCATAAAGCGAGGGTTATAGAATCCGACAGCCCCATAAACTGGGGGCCAAAAGGAAAAAGATATAGACTTCCTGCGTTTGACGATTGGCTCAGAAATATTGAAGACGATGCTTTGGATGGAGCAACCGAAAGGGCAAGAGTCAGCATCAAAAGAAGGTTGGCTTGTCTCGATTTCAACGCGCAAACTCCCAAGGAAGATCGCGAGAACCGCGCCTTCTGGCAGACTGCTGCCCGCAACAGCCCTGACAAAGTAAGTTTCCGGAAATATCAGCAGGACGAACGTGTCAAAGCGGCTTGCGATCCTCTAGGCGCTCCCCACAGCGCACGGGGCATCATACGAAACTTTGTCGATCTAAACTTACCCAAAGAAACAGACGGGCCAGTGATCGAGAAACTTCTCGATCCCGCTTGCCTCGGCACCAAGGGCCTTTCCGGGCAAGAAAGGCAGCGCCTCGCCGATGCTTTGGATAGCTTAACAAAACAAACTGAGGGCGAGGAGGCAGCGGAGTGACTTCAACCGCCAAGCGGCCAAGCCACCCCAGTCCCCCCGCCGTTTCGTGATCCTGCTCGACGGCACGTGGAACCAGGGCTCGGGCGAAACCATTCCAACCAATATCGTGCATTTGCGCGATCTCATTCTTCGCGAGACGGGTCCAAAAAGAAACCCGATCACCCAGCAGATCCATTATGACGCAGGCATCGGTACCGATGGCTCGTGGCTCAAGCGCAGGTTGGACGGACTGACTGGCGGCGGCCTTGAGGAAACGGTGCGCTCTGCCTATCGCTATCTCTGTTTGCATTTCGAGAAGGGCCTTGAAATTTACGTCTTCGGATATTCGCGCGGCGCGTTCAGCGCGAGAAGCCTAGTCGGCTATATTCACGCGGCGGGACTGCTGACGCCGGAGAACTGCGATCAAGACACCGAAGAACGCGCGTGGAGATTCTATCGCACACCGAAGCGTAGGCGTTTCCCCGCCGAGAAGAAGGAGCTTGAAAAGCTTTGCCAGCCGAAAGACCAGGTTCGCATCGCCTGCCTCGGCGTGTTCGATACGGTAGGCGCGCGCGGCATTCCCTTTAATCTGCTCCGGCCCTTGAACGCCCGCAAATACGGTTTCCACGACACCAATCTGAGTTCCATTGTCGACTTCGCCTTTCAAGCGCTGGCGCTTGACGAGCATCGCTGGCCCTTCGGCGCAACACTGTGGAGCAAGGCATTCCACATCAAAAACGAGCGTGTCGAACAGGTATGGTTTCCGGGTGTCCACGCCGATGTGGGCGGCGGCGGGCAAGAAGACCGGCGTCTGAGCAATATTCCGCTCTATTGGATGGTGAAGCGCATCCAGGATTGCGGCCTTGGCCTCAAATTTGATGAGAAGCGATTGGCAAAGGTCGCCGAAAAACGAGACGCCACGGCTCCAAGTTACGGTAATCCGGGCTTGCTTGGTGCGTTGAGCTGGCTGTGGCCGAGATTGCGTATCGTGAGCCAGACACGGACGAAACTATCCCACAATCTTTCCAGCCTGCCGCGTTATGCCGAACCCTTGTTCGAGGCGTTGCACTGGAGCGTGTTCGAGCGGATAAAAGCGCCCTGCTGGTATGCGCCCGACAATATCGATAAAGACATCTACGCAACGATCTATGTGAAGGACACCAAATTCGATACGGATACAGTCGGACACGACGAGCGTTTCCTCGAATGGTGGGCAAACGAGAAAGACTATTGGTCGATGCTCAGCATACTACCTGATGAAAGATTGCGCAGGGAATTTGAGGAGAAGGCCAAGACGCAACTGGAATTCTGCCGCCCAAAGCGGCGCTCCATTTCTCGGACGAAATCGAAGAAAGTTCCACCGCCTTAATTGATCACGGGATCGCCCTATTGTCGGCCCATCGCCGCATATGATCGCTCTTGCAAGCCGCCGGCATCGCACAGAGAGGGGATGTCCGGCACCATGAGGCGCGGTGACGGCGACGCGCC
>JBJXGL010000042.1:0-5700 GCA_046160365.1 Aestuariivirga sp.
AGCACCATTTCGATGCCGATCACATTGTTGGCGGTGAGGCCATATTTCAAACAATGCACGCCGCCCGAGTTTTCCGCGACATTGCCGCCGATGGTGCAGGCGATCTGCGACGAGGGATCGGGCGCGTAATAGAAACCTTCGTGCTGCACGGCTTGCGAGATGGCGAGGTTGGTGACGCCCGGCTGCACCACGGCGCAGCGGTTGGCATAGTCGATCTCGAGAATGCGATTGAACCGCGACAAACCAAGCAGAACGCCATCGGCGAGTGGCAGGGCGCCGCCCGAGAGCGAGGTTCCAGCCCCTCGAGGCACCACTTTCAGCTTCCGCTCATGGCAATAGCGCAGTAACTCGCTCACCTGCGCCGTTGTTTCCGGAAGCACTACGACGAGCGGCAATTGCCGGTAGGCGGTCAGCCCGTCGGTTTCGAACGGGCGCATGGCGACAGGCTGGGCGATGACGCCCTCGCCCGGAACGATCCGCGAAAGATCGGCGGCGATTTCTGCCCTGCGGGCAATCGCTGCCGCATCTGGAACCGGCATGGTGAGCATTTTGTCACGTGTCCGTTGGTCGCAATGATTTGACTGCCATATTGGACCATCATGGATAGAAGCGAAATAGCCGAATGAGAGGGTTTGATGATTGTCCGTTTTGCATGTGCTGCAGTGATCCTGGCCGTAACGGCCGCCCCTGCTTTTGCCGAGGGCGATGCTGCCAAGGGAGCGAGTGTCTACAAGACGTGCATGGCATGCCACGCCATCGATGACGCCACCAACAAGACGGGACCGTCGCTCAAGGGATTGATCGGGCGCAAGGTGGCCTCGGTCGAGGGCTATGCCTATTCGGAAGCAATGAAGGCCTATGCCGCCACCGTGCCGGTCTGGGATGAAGCATCATTCGACACCTATATCGCCAAGCCTCGCGACGCCGTGAAAGGCACGAAGATGGCGTTCGTGGGGATCAAGGATGCGGGCAAGCGGGCCGATCTGATCGCGTTTCTGAAGAGCAAGCAGTAGCCCTAGGGCACTCTTGCCCAAGCACCAATTTCGCTGCGCCCGACAACAACGCTGGCATTGTCCATCGCTTCGCGGCGCATCCGTTCGATCAGGGTTCCGGGCTGAACATCTTTCGCGGTGACCACGCCCATCTGCTCCATGACTGGAATCATGGTGATAACGAGATCTCCGATGAGATCGATTCCGCTGAGGACGTCGTTTCCTCCGCCAATCAGCGCATGCAAGCCCATGGTGGGCGCGGGAAGTCCGGCGTTCAGAAACGCGGAATGCAGCCCCAATCCCATGGAGTCATTGGTGCCAACCTTGCGGAAGGTTTGTATGATCCACTCGTGACAGCGGTCATAAGTTGGACAAGGCGGGCTTGATTTGACTCCGCTCCAATCCACTTCGTGAAAGACAATAATCGCGCCAGGCCGCAAGTGACGCGCGATCCTCTTGAGCATCGCTGCCGGGTCTGGGTTGAACATGAGCACGTAACGTCCGACAATGGCATCGAAGCTTTGTTCAAAAACCAGTTCGGTGGGATCGCCTTGCCGGAACGTGACGTTGTCGAGCGAACGCTCCCGGGCCCGGGCCGTTGCCGCTTCGATGGCTGCGGGCGACTTGTCGGTGCCGACGACCTCACCTTGCGGTCCAACCAACTCGGCGGCGAGGAAGGCAACATCGCCCGCGCCGCTGCCGATGTCGAGAACCCGCATCCCGTTTACGATCCCCGAGTCGCGAAAGTACCGGCGTGTCATGGGATCGACGAGCCTTGCCTGGGTGCCAAGCCGCCTTATTTCCCGTTCCGAGTGGCCAAGTTCATAGTCAAGGCCACGGCGTGTCGCCGGGGTTTGTCCCACCATGGTAAGGTTCCTCTGCAGGTCGTCTTGCCGGCGCCCAATCCTGTCGGTCAAATCAGAAGCTAGGCGCGAGAACAATTTTTCGCCACCTGTTTCTCCCGCGGCCTGACGAATTGAGGCCGTGCGACGCTGTGAAAGGCATGAAGATGGCGTTCGTGGGGATCAAGGATGAGGGCAAGCGGGCCGATCTGATCGCGTTTCTGAAGAGTAAGCCCTGAACGCAGGAAGGGTCCGCTCCGGCTCTTGTTTGCTCTCTGTCAGGGCGCGCCAGACGCGAGCACATCTATCAATCACCGGTAGGATTTTCCGGCATGGTGAGCACCCGGTTGAAACCGGATTTGACTGTTATGCTGCCTGCGCGACCGATCAAAATTCGAGAAGGCTGGCAGAATACATATTGACAACATACTGTCAAATTGGTATTAGGTTGACATGTCGCGATCAGTTGATCTTGTCACCGAGCTTGTCACCGAGCTTGTCACCGAGCTTGTCCTCGAGACGTTCAGACTCAATGGCGAGCTATTGGCCGCCGGGGATGAGCTGGTCGGCGACCTGGGTCTCACGTCCGCGCGCTGGCAGGTTTTGGGTGCGATCGAATTGGCGCCGTATCCGCTTCCTGTAGCGCATATTGCCTTCAACATGGGGCTAAGCCGCCAAGCGGTGCAGCGCATCGCCAAAGAACTCGCGAGCTGCGGCATGATTGATTTCGCCGACAATCCGCGCCATGTCCGCGCCAAACTTGTCATAACAACGGCAAAAGGCAAGCAGGCCTTTGCCAGCGCCATGAAGCGGCAAAAGCCATGGGCCACGCGTTTAGGCGCAAGACTCAAATTAATCGAGATAGAGACCGCGGTTCGCGTGATGCGAAACATCCGGCAGCGCCTGGAAACTTCTGAATCCACGAAAGGGAGACCTGATCATGAGTCTCAAGAGCACGCCTGAGCGCTATGGCGCCCTGCCAATTGCGCTGCATTGGATCAGTGCGATCCTCATCCTGGCGCTGGTGGTTGCCGGGTTCATCGCCGCGAACCAGATTGACCCCGTGGCGAAGGCGGCCATTCTCCGCGTGCACGCGCCTGTCGGCACCCTCGTTCTCGTTCTCACTCTCTTCCGGCTGGCCTGGTGGTTGTTCATTGATCGAAAGCCCGTGGAAGCCGCCGGCATGAGCACGCTGCAGTCACGCGCTTCCAAAGCGGTGCATGGTTTGTTTTATGTGGCCATTATCGGCCTCGCCGCGTCGGGGATTGCCATGTTCATCTTGTCGGGCGCAGGCGAAATCCTGTTTGGCACTTCCACGTCTCCATTGCCCGACTTCTGGAACTATTCTCCACGTTATGGTCATGCCATTCTGGCGCGGCTCATGGTGTTGCTCCTGGTCCTGCATGTCGGCGCGGCGCTCTACCACCAGTTTGTCCGTGGTGACCGACTCTTAGCTCGGATGGGGTTGGGACGATGATCAAGCAACTTATCCCGCCACTCGCCACAACTCTCGCGGCGGCTTTCTTCGGCATCGCGCTTTACATTATCCTGGCGGAACAGCCGGCGCGCCTTGCGCTGGACGATGGCGCATTGCTGGCGCAGTGGAAGGTGAGTTTCAACGTCGGCTTCCTCATGCAGGGTGCTACTGCGATCGTTGCCGGTGTTGCGGGGCTTGCAGCCTGGTGGATCGACCGTAACTGGCGCTGGCTTGTGGGCGGCCTGCTCATGCTGGCGAATTGGCCTTGGACACTGATTGTCATCGCTCCAATCAACAATGCGCTACTTGCCACCGCTCCGGAAGCCGCCGGACCGGATAGCCGCGCGCTGATTGAGCAGTGGGCGAATGTGCATGCCGGACGGGCGCTGTTTTCGTTCTTGGCTGTGGTCCTTTTCCTCTGGTCGCTGTCGAAACGGCCCGCGGCGCACAACGCTCCTTAAACGCGCCGGCTTCATGTTTACATGAGGTCCGCCAACGCGCTAGAAGCGGGCTCCTTTCGGCAACATCCCAGACGCGTTCCATGACACCTGCCCAAGCTCCCTGCATCGAAGACCTGCACCGGCTTTACCGTGCCCGTGTGCCGAAGATGTTCTACGACTATTGCGAGGCTGGCTCTTACACCGCGGGCACCTTCGTCGATAACTCGGCGGCCTTCGCAAAATACAAGCTCCGCCAGCGCATTGCCGTGAACATTGAGGGACGTTCGCTCAAATCCACAATGCTGGGCGAAGAGGTCAGCATGCCGGTGGCGCTGGCGCCGGTCGGATCCAGCGGCATGCAGCATGCGGATGGCGAAATCCTCGCCTGCCGTGCCGCCCAGAAGTTCGGTGTGCCTTTCACGCTGTCGACCATGAGCGTGTGCTCGATCGAGGAAGTGGCGAAACACGTTTCAAAACCCTTCTGGTTCCAGCTCTATGTCATGCGTGACCGCGAATTCGTGAAGCGCATGGTACAGCGTGCAAAAGACGCCAAATGCTCGGCGCTGGTGCTCACTCTCGATTTGCAGATTCTCGGCCAGCGTCATCAGGACATCAGGAATGGCCTGTCCACTCCGCCCAAGCCGACGATCGCCAACATCATCAATTTGGTGACCAAGCCCCGCTGGTGCCTGGGCATGCTCGGCACGAGGAACCGGCAGTTTGGCAACATCATGGGTCACGTCAAGGATGTGAGCAACCTCGCTGATCTGTCGCACTGGGCCAATCACCAGTTTGATCAGACGCTGGATTGGTCCTCCGTCGAATACATCCGCAACCAGTGGGGCGGCAAACTGCTGCTCAAGGGCATCAACGACGTGGACGATGCGATTATCGCCGCAAAGCTCGGCGCAGATGGCATCATCGTTTCCAATCACGGCGGAAGGCAGCTCGACGGCGCGCCCGCGACCATCGACATGCTGGCGCCGATCGTGGATGCAGTCGGAGACAAGGCGGATGTCTATTTCGACAGCGGCATACGCACCGGCATGGACGTGATGAAAGCGATGGCGATGGGCGCCAAGGGAACCTTCATCGGGCGCGCCTTCGTTTATGGCCTGGGCGCTGCCGGCGAGGCGGGCGTTACCCGCGCGCTGGAGATCATCCGCAGCGAACTCGACACGACGATGGCGCTTTGCGGTGAAACTGACATCCGCAAGGTGGGGCGGCATAATCTGCTGATGCCGGCGCCTTCGTTTGCGATACCCGAGCCCGCCCGTGCCGCTGCAAAACCGCGTTCATCCAAGCGGTGAATTATTCGCGGTTCCCGAGCGCGGCACGATGTTGGGCAACCGCGGTGGAAAATTTCATCGCGACGACAGGACGCTCGGGAAACGCCGTTGGGCCACACATCACTGGATCGCTTGCGAGCTTCACTACAAAGGCATGCATCACGAGGCGATGGGGAAGGGCTACACATCGCTGTTCTTCCTCGATGAGGTGACGGCGTTGGCGGCCGGGCATCGTCCATGTTTCTTCTGCAGGCGTGCGGAGGCGAAGCGGTTCATGGAACTGGCGGGGATGGAAACGGATGCGTTTGATCGGGAGCTTCACCAGCAGCGAGTAGGGCCGTCATCCTGGCGAACGCCAGGATCCATAGGGAGGTCTCCAAAGTCAGGCGACGGAGCCATGGATTCTGGCTTTCGCCAGAATGACGGACGTGGTTGGGATGAGTTGCCAAATGGCGCGATGGTGGAGATCGATGGCGAGCCTTACGCGGTCAAAGGCGCTCGTCTGCTGCGCTGGTCCTTCGCGGGTTACACGGACGCCATCCCGCGCAACGCCGCCATGCGGGCGAAGGTTTTGACTCCGCCCTTGATCCTCGCCATTTTGGCCAAGGGCTATCAACCGCGCTGGCATCCATCGGCGCATAAGGGGAGCGACACATGAAA
>JBJXGL010000043.1:0-3062 GCA_046160365.1 Aestuariivirga sp.
GGGCAGCCGGGGTTGATGATCGTTGGAATCTCTACGATTGGCAAGCGGTAGTAGCGTTTTTGCTGCGTTTTCCTGCGCTTCGGCGTGACGGCTTTTCAGCCTCGGTCCCGGTGGGCGGAATGGCTGCATTTGACTCGGTCACGAGTGGTTGAACGGCCGTCGCCAGGATCGTTTCAGCGCTGTCAGGTTCGACAACCGAAGCTTCCGCCGCCGAGTCGTGGGTCGTCGCTTCATCCACTGTCGCCGCCCGGTTTCGCAGCCGGTAACTCTTGCCCTTGATCGAAAGGATGTCCGCGTGATGGAGAAAACGATCGAGAATGGCGGTGGCGGCCGGGACGTCGCCGATGAGTTTTCCCCAATCTTCCAGCGGTCGATTGCTCGTCATCAGCGTGCTCTTGGTCTCGTAGCGACGCATGATGATTTCGAACAGCGTTTCCCCGCTCCGCTTCGGTAAATTCTTCATTCCCATGTCGTCCACGATCAACAGGTCGGGCTTCAGGTAGCGGGCCAACACCTTCTCTTGTCCGTCGAAGGCCTCATCGTGCAGGAAGTCGCGGACCACGTCGAAGATCGAGCGGTACAGCACCACGAAGCCTTGCTTAATGGCCTGAAAGCCAATGGCTTGGGCCAAGAAGCTTTTTCCGGTGCCTGGCGGTCCGACGAAGAGCGCATCCCGACGATCGCGAATGAACCGGCAGGTGGCCAGCTCGAAGACGCGCTGACGTGGAATCGATGGATTGAAACTGAAGTCGAATTGATCGAGCGGTTTCAGTTCTCGGAAATCGGCCGCCCGCACGCGGCGTTCGATCTGTCGCTCGCTGCGGACCAGCAGTTCGTCCTGCAGGATGAGTTCCAAGAACTCGCCATGCGTCAGGTGGTGGCCGGCCGCTTCTTGCAGCCGTACATCCAAGGTCTGAACCAAGCCCGAGAGTCTCAATTCTTTGAGCTTGCTTTGTAACGAATCGTGCATCATCGAAAAATCTCCTGAGCAGGGAAGGAATCACGAACTACACTCGAACTGTCCGGTGAAACGGAGGCAGGCTCTGCTGAGGAGCAACCTGCCGAGGGATAACCGGGTCTGGGCGGAGGAATCTCTGCCGCGCCCTGCGGATCGCCCACGCGATCGACAGGGCGTTTTTCTTGCGCCAGACGGGCGGATGCGGCCGAGCCTTCTTTTGTCCAGCCATGCCTGGTAAAACCTTCGCCGCGCACGCGGCGATCCGCTTGGCGCTGGTGTGCCGCGGCGACGATGCCGGCGTAGTCGTCCAGCGGCCGAATTAACGGATGCGTTTCGAGAAACGGCAGCGGCTGTTGTTTCGGAGCGCTCCGTTTCAAGAGTTCACGAATCACGCGCAAGCGAAAAGCCCCGTGCGAGAGGGCGATTTCGCAGGCTTTTTCCAGGGCTTGGCTGTCGTGACGCTTGGTCAGGCTGATCAGTCCCATCAAGGGGCGCGTCCCTTCGATGCCGCGGGCGGCGACCATCGCCTGAGCCCAGGCGTGCGCATGGGGGCCGATCCACTTGACCTTGGCCAAGAGGCGCGTCGCGCCCCCTTCCAGGCCGCTGATCTTCTCGCGCGCGATGTGGGCCGAGTGCGTGCTGAAGCGGCCCTGTTCGTGCCGGGCGTGCATCGCAATCTGCTGCATGCGGCTGTTGAATACCCGCACGGTGCGCAGATCCCACCGCGCCCACACCCTCAGCCCCAGATACTCGGGCGGCGCCGAGTAATACGCCCGGGCCACTTCGATGTGGCCGTCGCGATTGACGATTCTTTCGGCCTCGTGGAACGTGGGGAACCGCTCTCGCGGCAACGGTTGCAAGGCCGGTTGCTCGACTTCGCGAAAGGCCTTGCCGACCTGTTTTCGCGTGGTGCCGTGAATCCGCTGGTCGGCGATGTTCGTCTCCCAGCGCAGCAGATGGTCGTTCTGGGCTTCCAGACTCGTGAAGGCGTGTCCCTTGAGTGCGTTCTCTTGACCGTAGTCGATGCCCCGTTCGGTCTTGCCTTTATGCCTTGGCATGCGGGGCTTGGTGGGCAGGATCGCCACGCCATAATGGGCCGCGAAGGCGGCCACCTTGGGCACCAGTTCCGGGTCGTACCAGTCGGGATGCTTGACGGCCGCTTTCAAGTTGTCGATCACCAGCACCTTGGGCGCGCCGCCAAAATGCCAGAAGGCGTTTTCCAGCACCCGCAAGAAATCGTCGGTGGTCTGGCGATACGTGGTCTCACTATACGCCTTCCGCGAATGCGAGAGCACGATCCGAAACAGGTGCGTCTTCTTCCGCTTCCCCTCCGGGGTAATGACTGGCGCACCCTTGCCGAAGTCGGCCTGCGCTTCATCGCCCGGCCCGCATTCCATCCTGCGAAACGGCAACGGCCGGGTGTGGGTCAACCGGCGCACAAAACGTTTCACGCTGTCGTAGCCGGCGGTGAAGGTCGCCTCGGTCGATAGGTCTTGCCAGATCCGCTGCGCGGAGAGACCTTGGTCGAGCTTGGCTTGGATGAGCTCTCGCCACGGCTCGCAATCGCTCTTGCGACCGGCTGCGGACGGCCTGTCAGGCGAGCATGTCGGCCCCTCGGGCGCCGGCCCGGCCAGGTCGTCAGGCAGTGCATCGCCAGCGGGCGGAATGGCCGTATTGGGCGCGGTCGGAAGCGCCTCCGAGCCGGTGGGCGGAATGGCTGCATTTGATCCGACCGCAGAATCGGCGCCGGCCGTGCGATCGGTCGCGATGCCGCTCGGTCCCGGGAGGCCGGAAAAAGTGGCTGCATTTGCCGCGTCGGAGCCGGCGGGCGAAATGGCGGCATTTGGCGGGCGCAGGTGGCGCGACAGGTATCGCCCCACCGTGCCGCGATCCAGGTCCAGCTCGCGCGCAATCCGCCGCTGCGACCATCGCAACGAATGCAAGTGAAGTATCGACTGAATCATTGCCATCTTGAGCACGTTCGCCATCATCGGCCTCCCGCAGGTGTTGATTCCCTGCGCAAGGCCTAGGGCGAATTAAAGGGGCTTCAAAATGGCTGCTTTTCATTCCGCCCGCAGTGGCGGTATTCGAGTGCCCGCTGACA
>JBJXGL010000044.1:0-13672 GCA_046160365.1 Aestuariivirga sp.
ACAATCAGCGCCAGCTTGAAAGCGGTCGAAAACGACCTGAACAACTTCGTCTCGGACATAGGCTCCTCCGCGAGAATCGCCCATGTCCCTGAAATTATCGTGTCTCAACAGAGGGGGTCAGTCCACTCGAATTGCGCGGGCACGAAAGAAGACCTTTGCGCCGTTGCCCGCGCGCAATTCGTGACTGTCACCGGTTTGCGGGGAGCAGTGCGTTTCCGGCGGCGCGCGCCAACGAGCCGGCTTATTCTTGTCCGGGAGGATGCAGCGAACGCGTTTTGCCTAGGCACGACGACCTCCAATGTAGAACGATCAGCACGGCACAGCTAATTCCGCAATTGAGTGCCTGTCACCGTAATTCCGCTCTTTGGGAGGCGCACGATGTCATGTGGCATCGTGGCTGACAAGAGTTCAGCGAATGCAAACGGGGTGGCTTTTTGGGCCACCCCGATTCTTGCTCGCTGTCCTGAGTATCACTTGGTGACGGTAAAGCGTGTGGCCATGCCGAGTTCGTAGTGTTCCTTGTGATTGCACAGCAGCAGGTAATCGCCCGCCGCCAGCTTCACCTTGAGAACGCCCGAGTCACCCGGCTTGAGGCCGCTAACCTCGCCCATCGATTTCAACTTGGCCTCGTCGATGCGATGCTTCTTTGTGTCGACGACGATCTTCTGATCCTTGTTCTTCAGCTTGACCAGAACCACTTCATGATCGGTTCCGATTGCGACGTTCTTGACGTCGAATTCGATTAGCCCCGCCTGGGCTGTTGCCGCGTCGAGCTTCACCGACATGGGCTGGCCCGCCTCGCCATCCAGCATCACCTGGATTTTCGTGGCTGCGGCAGCAGCAAAGGATGGGGTGGCCGCGGCAAGCGGGAGTGCTACAGCGGCGATGAGACCGAGACTGACTGCGTATTTCATTCTTCGAGACCTTTCGTCCGGAAATGTGGACAGATCCGGCTGGCGGAATGCCAGCCGCGGGGCTGTTCATAGGCGTTGCAGGCTGACGGTCACCTGACAGGAGAATGGATTGTTTGTAATGCTTGCGACTATTGCGAGGCGGAAGGTTTCTCAATCAAAGAGCTTGATCATCAGATACTCGTCGTAGGCCACGCCATCAACGATGGTTGCACGCGGCTCGATGCCAAACGTCTCGAAACCGGCGGAGCGGTAAAACCTTTCGGCTGCGATGTTGCCTTTGGTGACATGGAGGATGATCTGCCGGATTTCGGGAATGGCCCGGGCCACTGCCAACACTCCTTCCACGATGAGCCTGCCGATGCCGCGGCCTTGGAAATCCTCGTGCACCGCCATGCCGACAAGATTGGCTTTGTGGGATTCGGCCAGAAGGGGTTGGCCAAAGACTGCTGCAGTGCCAATCAGCCGGCCATTGTCAAATACGCCGACGATGAAGTGGCGCCGGTCGCCTTGCCTCTCGATCCGCTGTTCATAGGCTTGCGCGGGCAGTGCTTCGGCTTCGGCGGCAGTGGTGGTGAATGCGGTGGGAAAGGTCTTGAGCGCGTAGATGCGGAACTCGCAATAGGTGGAGGCTTCGCTACGCTGGAGTTTCCGGACGCTTATGCCTGAGTTTCCCACCATTCCAGTTCCCGTCTTGACTGGGGCCACCATATAGGAGTGTTGGTAGGCTACTATGCGCTTTCCGCCGTCATTCCTGGACGACATCCGTTCCCGCGTGCCGATCTCCTCGGTTGTCGGGCGCAAGGTGGCGTGGGACCGGCGCAAGACCAATGCGGGGAAGGGCGACTATTGGGCGTGCTGCCCGTTCCATGGCGAGAAGACGCCATCCTTTCACGTCGAGGACCGCAAGGGGCGGTATCATTGTTTCGGCTGCAAGGTATCAGGTGATATCTTCACCTTCCTGGTGGAGAAGGAGGGGCTCAAGTTCCCGGAAGCCGTGGAACAGCTCGCGATGGAGGCTGGGCTGCCGATGCCCAAGCTCTCCGAAGAGGACGTGGCGCGGGAAGAGGCGCGCACCGGGCTTTACGACATCATGGAAATGGCGGCGGCGTTCTTTGAAGCCGAGCTGCAAAGCCCGCGCGGCGCTAAGGCGCGTGGCTATCTCTCCGACCGGCAGCTCACCGCTCCCATTCAGAAAGAGTTCCGGATGGGTTACGCGCCGGATGACCGCTCGGCGCTGCGCTCGCACCTCGCCAACAAGAATGTGCCGCTCGATCGCATGATCGAAGCTGGCTTGCTCGTCGCGGGTGACGATATCCCCGTGGCCTATGACCGGTTCCGCGACCGGGTGATGTTTCCGATCCGCGATCCGAGGGGGCGGGTGATTGCCTTTGGCGGGCGAGCACTCTCCAAGGAGGCCCAGGCGAAATATCTCAACTCGCCGGAGACACCGCTCTTCAGCAAGGGCAAGGTGCTCTACAACCTCGACAAGGCGAGGGGGCCCGCCCACGAAAAGAGCGCCATTATCGCGGTTGAGGGTTATGTCGACGTCATTGCGATGCACCGCGCCGGTTTGCCGCATGCGGTGGCGCCACTCGGCACGGCCCTTACCACCGATCAATTGGGCATGCTGTGGCGGATCGCCCCGGAGCCGGTTTTGTCCTTCGATGGGGATGCGGCCGGCCTCAAGGCCGCTTACCGGGCCCTTGATCTGGCCCTGCCGCTCCTGCAGCCTGGGCATTCCCTGCGCTTTGCCTTCATGCCCGAGGGGCAGGATCCCGATGATCTCCTGAAGTCGTCCGGGGCTGACGCAGTGCGAACGGTCGTTGAGCAGGCGCAACCTCTATCTGAAGTTCTTTGGCGGCGGGCATTGGCTGAAAACGATCGGGCCACGCCTGAAAGGAAGGCTCAGTTCGAACGCGATTTGCGGAATCTTATCAATGGCATCGGCGACGATGTTGTGAAGAAGCATTATCTCTCCGAATTGGGCGAGCGGCTAGCGGGGCTGTTCGGCAAGAAGCCGGGCGGCGATTGGCGAGGCGCGAGCCGGGGGCAAAAGCGGCGCAGTTTCGTGCCATTCCCGTCGCGCTATTCGCCCAAGGGCAAACCATGGGACATTCCCGAGCCTGCCTCACCGCAGCTTCGGGCGCTGGCCAATCAGCCCGCCTCCGCGGCCGACCGGCGGGAGCGGCTCATGGTGCTGGCTTTCGTGGTTCATCCGGGCCTTCTGCATGATTTCCTGGACGAGCTGGCCGCCGCCGAATTGGCCTCGCGCGAGCTTGACTCGCTTAGGTCGCAAATTCTAGATATCGCCGCCCTTGAGACGGCCCTCGACCGGGACCATCTAAGGGGTCACCTGATTGCTCGGGGTTTTGGGAACCAAATAGCCCGCCTTGAGAACCAGGCGAAACGTCTGAACGAATGGTTTCTGGATGCCGGTGCCGCCGATGACGATGCCCGGACAGCGTTACGTCAGATGTTCGCCTTGCACCGCAAATCGATTACGCTCGGGCGCGAGCTGAAGGCGGCGCAATCCGCCTTCGCCGACGAACCCAGCGAGGAGAATTTGAACGCGCTCATGGTGCTGCGCGAAGAGCTGTCGTCCATGGCCGGAGCCGAAGCCCAGGTTGAGGGGTTCGGCCAGGCCTCCGGGCGGCAGATCGACGCCATCACCTGAGATCAAGCCGGTTCGGCCAGGCGAGACTCATGCTTAATGGTGAATTAAGCAGGGGTACCCAAGCTTCGGCCCGAATCAGTCATCATACGAAGGGCGAATCGAACCGCCCGCCTTCAAGGACATCGCCCATGGCTCGCGCCGCCCAGACCCGCGATCAGAAACCCGAAGATCACGAACCCCAGCCCCAGTCCGATGAGCAGGAAACACCTGCCGAAGCAGCTGAAGGCCAGGACTCGCCGGTTCTCGATCTCTCGGACGCCGCCGTCAAACGCCTGATCAAGGCGGCGAAGGCGCGTGGTTATGTGACGCTCGACGAGTTGAACTCGGTCATGCCCTCCGAGGAAGTGACATCGGACCAGATCGAGGACATCTACGCCATGCTGGCCGACATGGGCATCACGGTGGTCGAGAGCGAGGAGGAGACGGAGAACGTCGCCGCCAAGGTCGAGCAGGAGCAGGAAGAGTCATCCGAAACCGCGATCATGAAGGTCGAGGCGGCGAAGGTGCCGACCGACCGCACCGACGATCCGGTGCGCATGTATCTGCGCGAGATGGGGCAAGTGGAGCTTCTCTCGCGCGAGGGCGAAATCGCCATTGCCAAGCGTATCGAGGCTGGCCGCGAAGCGATGATCGCCGGCTTGTGCGAAAGCCCGCTCACCTTCCAGGCCATCATCATCTGGCGCGACGAACTGAACGAAGCCAAGATTTTGCTGCGCGACATCATCGATCTCGAAGCAACCTATGCCGGCCCCGACGCCAAGAACAACCAGGGCCCGATCGCCACGCCCGCACCCTATGTTCCGCCGAAAGTGGAAGTGCGCAAGCAAGCCGAAGCCAAGCGTGCGCCGGAGCTTCGCAAACCCGTTGCTCCGCCGCCGCCGAAGCGGCCGGGCGAAGACGACTACAGCGACGTTCTGTCGCCGGAAGATTTCGACCGTCCCGTGGTCGAGGAGGAAGAGGACGACGAGGGCGACGATCTCGGCGTCTCGCTCTCCGCCATGGAAGCGGAGCTGAAGCCCAAGGTTCTGGAAGTCTTCGATTCGATCGCCCGGCAATACAAGTCGCTGCGCAAGCTGCAAGATCAAGAAGTGGCGGAAGGCACCGACCTCTCGCCATCCCAGGAGCGCCGTTACAAGAAGCTGCGCGAGGAGATCATCACCGAGGTGAAGTCGCTCTCGCTCAACAACGCCCGCATCGAGGCGCTGGTGGAGCAGCTTTACGACATCAACAAGCGGCTCAATTCGCTGGAAGGCCGGCTGATGCGCTTGGCCGAAACCTACAAGGTGCCGCGCGCGGAATTTCTGAAAGAGTATCAGGGCGACGAGTTGAACCCCGACTGGCTGAAGCGCGTCGGGCGGCACGTCAAGTTCGGCTGGAAGAAGTTCGCCAACGACGAAAAGGAATCGATCAAGGTCATTCGCGACGAGATCTATGAACTCGCCACCGCCACGGGCCTGCAGATTCCGGAGTTCCGCCGCATCGTCGCCATGGTGCAGAAGGGCGAGCGCGAGGCGCGCATCGCCAAGAAGGAAATGGTGGAGGCGAACCTGCGCCTCGTGATCTCGATCGCCAAGAAATACACCAACCGCGGCCTGCAGTTCCTCGATCTCATTCAGGAAGGCAACATCGGCCTGATGAAGGCGGTGGACAAATTCGAATATCGCCGGGGCTACAAGTTCTCGACCTACGCCACCTGGTGGATCCGCCAGGCGATCACCCGCTCGATCGCCGACCAGGCGCGCACCATCCGCATCCCCGTGCACATGATCGAAACGATCAACAAGATCGTGCGCACGAGCCGCCAGATGATGCACGAGATCGGCCGCGAGCCGACGCCGGAGGAACTCGCCGAAAAACTCTCGATGCCGCTTGAGAAGGTCCGCAAGGTGATGAAGATCGCCAAGGAGCCGATCTCCTTGGAGACTCCGGTGGGCGACGAAGAAGATTCACACCTCGGCGACTTCATCGAAGACAAGAACGCCATCCTCCCCATCGACGCCGCCATCCAGGCGAACCTGCGCGAAACCACGACGCGGGTGCTGGCGTCACTGACGCCCCGCGAAGAGCGCGTCCTCCGAATGCGCTTCGGCATCGGCATGAACACCGATCACACGCTCGAGGAAGTGGGCCAACAGTTCTCGGTGACGCGCGAGCGCATCCGCCAAATCGAAGCGAAGGCGCTCCGGAAGCTGAAGCATCCGAGCCGGTCGAGGAAGCTCAGGAGCTTCCTCGACAACTGACCGGTCATCGATGCCGACGATTTCCATATTCTTTGGCATCGTCGTCCAGATGTATTGGCGGGATCATCCGCCACCGCATTTCCATGCCTATTATCAGGGGTTCGAGGGGCTGTTCTCAATCGAAACCGGCGAGTTGATTGCAGGCCAAATGCCGCCAGCGGCGCGCCGGATCTTGAAAGATTGGATCAACCTCCGCCGGACGGAATTGCTTACAAACTGGGAGCTGTGTAAAACGAATGCGCCGCTCAATGCTGTTCCCGGAGCCGATGAAGAATGATCAAGATGATCAAAGTCGTAGGGCTTAAGCCCCTTGATGGTTATCGGCTTTGGATAAGGTTTTCCGATGGCTCCGAAGGAATCAGGGACTACGCCGACATGATTGCCGAGGGAGGCCCGATGGTCGAGCCGCTTCGCGATCAGCAGTTCTTCAGCAAAGTCTTTCTTTCTATGGGAATCCCCACTTGGCCCAATGGGTATGATGTTGATGCCGTTGCGCTTCACATGGAATTGGAAAGGGCCGGTCTCTTATCGTCAGGCGTGGCTGCATGAACACCGATCACACGCTCGAAGAAGTGGGCCAGCAGTTCTCCTTGACGCGCGAACGCATCCGCCAGATCGAAGCGAAGGCGCTCAGGAAGCTGAAGCATCCGTCGAGAAGCCGGAAGCTGAGGAGTTTCTTGGACAATTGACCGGCTTGATGAGGCTTCAGGGCGGGCCTATGGTGAAGCAATGGCCAAGCCTCTGATCTTCACAATCTCCGCGTCGTGGGACAGCGAGGCCTCGGTTTGGACCGGGCATTGCGATGACATTCCCGCTGCTGCCGATGCGCCGACGCTTGACGGGTTGCTGGACAAGATGACGGCGATTGCGCTGGATCTTTTGGCTGACAATCATCCGGATGCCGATCCTGCGTCGCTCTATTTGCAGATAACTGCGCTCCGCGAAGCCGAACCCGCTGCCGCTTGAATGGCGCCGCAGTTTGCCGGCCACTCCGTGAATTGCTACGAGCAGCGGGTTGCTCCATGGTCCGGCAGGGGAAGGGTGGCCATGAAATATGGTACAGCCCCTTAACAATGCGGAATTTCGCGGTGCCCGTGGGCATTCCAAGCCGTCATACGGCCAACGCTATTCTACGTCAGGCCGGATTGCCAAAAGCCTTCTGAAGGCAGCAGGCGCGCTCACACCCTGAAATCGAAGCTCGCCTTTGCGGGCGTAACAGTTTCGTCGACCGCTAGAAGCTGGCAGTTGGGCAAGCCTTCGGCGATGTCGTCGGTATCGAAGCTGAGGGTGTCGCCTTCGCGGGGCGGGACGATGAGCTGGGTGGTGAGTTCGGGCTTGCCCGGCGCTCTCACCTTGAAGTGGAAGTGGCGCACGCGGCCGGTGTATTCGCCGGGGTAGATTGTTGTGAAGCGGTAAGCGCCTGAGGCGTCGGTCTTGACGAAGCCGCGAAGGGCTAGTTCGGAAGGCTGATAATTCGTAGCGGCGCCATTGCCGTTTGGGCGATAGTTTCCCGTGCTGTCGGCGTGCCAGATTTCGACTTCCGCTCCCGCCAGTGGTGTCTCGCCGGTTGCGCCATCGAAGACATGGCCCGAGACTTCCATCGTTAGCCCTTCCAGGCCACCGGCGTTGAGGTTGCCATCCACGAGTTCCGGCATGCCGGTGACGTAATAGGGCCCTGCTGTGGTGGGTGCCGTGAGCGCGCAGGCATTCTTCTCGACCGCCGAAAGCGCGCGCCGCGGCGGGCCGCCCATCATCAGAGCGGCGGCGCCTCCGGCAATGGCCGTGGCCACGGCGGCGATGGAGGCGAAGAATCTGCGGCGGGAGAGCGGCATCGGCGGTTCCTTCATGTAGCTTGTCCGGCTTAAGACGCGAGTGCAGCCGAATTCCGGCATAGCGCAAGAAAGAGGCAATCATGTTGCAGCACCAGGCCGGGCTCGAGATCGCCACGAAGGGGCGGGGCCTCTACGAGATCACCCGCGAAGTCGCGGCGGTCGTGAAGGCGGCGAAGATCAAGATAGGCCTCGCCACCATCTTCTGCCGTCACACCTCCTGCTCGATCATCGTCAACGAAAACGCCGACCCCGATGTGCGCCACGATCTCGAAGCCTTCATGAAGCGCCTCGTGCCCGATGGCGATCCGCACTTCGTCCACATCCTCGAAGGACCGGACGACATGGCGGCGCACATCAAGACGGCGCTCACCGCCAGCTCGCTCTCCATTCCGATTGCCGATGGCAGATTGGCGCTTGGCACATGGCAGGGTATCTATCTCTTCGAGCACCGGGTGGCCCCACACCGGCGGCAGGCAATTGTGCATGTCTTTGGCGAATGACAGGGCGCCTGCGGCCTTGACCTCTATCAATGCGTGACAAGATCAGGCCGCGATGCTGGTCTTTAGTTTGGAGGTTGGCGGACATGACTCATCTCCCGGCCATTCTGCAGTCGGGCGCGCTCGCAGCACTTGAAAGCGCAGCGCACGCGCTGGTGCTGCGCGAAACGCGCAATCTCACGCTTGCGCCAGGCGAAAGGGCCTTCGTGGCAGGCGAGCCGTGCCACAATTATCTGATCGTTACGCGCGGCTCGTTGCGGGTGTCGGTGACCACCGAAGAAGGCCGCGAGATCGTGCTTTACCGGGTGGAGCCGGGAGAGACATGCGTGCTCACGGTCTCCTGCCTCATGTCGGGCGCGCTCTACGATGCGGAAGGCGTGGCGGAGGCCGAAACCGAGGCATTGGTGCTGCCCAAGCGCATATTCGAAGAGTTGATCGGCATGTCGCCGAAGTTCCGGCGTTACGTCTTTGCCTCCTACGGCGAGCGGCTGCACGGGCTCATCGCGCTCGTGCAAGAGATCACGCTCCGCCACGTTGACCGGCGGCTGGCGCGTTATCTTGCGGGCGAGGGCGCAGTGCGCCTGATCGAAACGACACATCAGGCCATCGCAACCGAACTTAACACGGCGCGGGAGGTCGTAACGCGGCTGCTGGGCGAATTCGCATCGCGCGGCTGGGTACAGATCGAGAGAGGCCGGATTCAAGTGAAGGATCCGGGTTCCCTTGCGGCTTATGCCGGCTCTGTGTGACCGGGTCACAGACGCGAAGGCCTTGCGGTTCTAAGTTTGAACATTATCTGTGACCAACAAGGGAGACGCACACATGACAACCAATGTCGGAAGTTTCGACCGGATCGCCCGCGTAATCGTTGGCCTCGCACTGCTGGCCTTCGCCTTCATGTCGGCGAGCCCCTATGCTTGGATCGGCTATATCGGCATCGTGCCGATCCTCACCGCCGCCATCGGCTGGTGCCCGGCCTACACCCTTCTTGGGATGAACACCTGCCCGGCCAAACGCGCCTGACGAGAAACGGCGCAGTAAGCTGCGCCGTTCTTTCGAAAGCCTACATCGAAGGCACGTAGACGAACGCGCCGTCCTTCGCCTCGGCGCGGCCGAGGCCGGGATAGGCCCAATGATATCCGAGCAGTTGCTTCTTGGCCGACGCCGCCATGTCGAGCAGTTTGCGGCGGTTCTTGCCGGCCAAGTCTCCATCGGCGTCGAAGCCGAACTTCCATTCGGGATGGGCGAAGAAGACTTTCGGCACGGTGATGGCGTCTCCCGTGAGGATCAGCCCATCGCCGCCCGCAAACTCGAACGAGACGTGTCCCGGCGTATGCCCGGCGGTGTCCAGAATGTTGATGCCGGGAACGAGCTCGGTGCCCGGCTTGAAGGGCACGATCTTCTCCTTGATCGCGGCAAGCTGGTCCTGAATGATCTTGACCATGCCAGCCATGTCCTTGGGCATCTTCGAAGCGAGGTCTGCGGCGGTCCAGAAGTTCCACTCGGCTTCCGCGATGTGGTAGCTCGCGTTGGCGAAAACCGGCTTGCCATCGCCGGCGAGCGTTCCCCACAAGTGATCGGGATGTGCGTGGGTGTAGACGACCTTGGTGATGGCCGAGGGATCGGTACCGGCGGCTTTCAGGCTATCGGCAATCAAGCCTGAGGTTTTCCCCATGCCTGGACCGGTGCCCGTATCAATCAGGATGAGATCGGCTCCCGATTTGACGAGTGCGGGGCTGACATCGACTGCGTTGGTTTCGGCATCGGCGGCGAGTCCCAAGATCTGTTTGAGTTCCTCGGGCTTGGCGTCTGGACTGATGATCGCGACCGGAAGGGTAAGGCTGCCGTCGCTGATGACGGTCAGATCGAAGGCGCCATGCTTGAAGGTATGAGGCCCTGCCAAAGCGAGTGCTGATTTCGGCAATACGCCAGCCGCCACGAGGCCGGCGGCGGCGGCCATGAATTTGCGCCGGTCGAGGACGATGGAGGCACGGCCTCCTGGATATGAATTGAGCATTTGAATTCTCCGCGGGTGAAGCCGTCTCCACCAAATCGTAACACGCCGGATTGCCCATGGCGCAACGCCGAGCAATCACTTAAACTTGACGGCAGCGAGCGCCTTGCCCGGACGCTCACGATTTCGTGATCGTTCGACGGAGAACCCGGGCAAGCGCGTCTTGTTTGGGTCATACTAAAGCTTGCGATTAGCGCGAGTTTCCACCGGAGGCCGGGCGAGGTTCGCAGTGAAGACATCGATTGTCGCAGTTCTGCTGCTGCTGGGTTTGTCGGGAGCGGCTTACTGGCTCAATTCCCAGGGCAAGTTGCAGGCGTACTTGCCCGAGCAGGTTGCTGCGCTCGTCGCTTCCAAAGCTGATGACTCTTCACCCAAGAAGGGACAGCCGCAGGCCGGCGGGCAGGGCCGGCGCGGGCCGTCGCCGGTTGAACTGGCTGGGGCAACGACGCGGACGCTGAGCGACGATATTTCGGCCATCGGCACGCTGCTGTCGGATGAGTCGGTCGACATCGCCACCGAGACCAATGGGCGCGTGGTCGAGATCCTCTTCGCCGACGGCGCGGAAGTGAAGCGTGGCGATGTGCTGTTCAAGCTGGACGATGCGCTGGCGCTGGCGGAACTCGGCGACGCCAAGGCGCGGCGCGAACTTGCCCAGACCATCTCAACTCGAAACGCGACGCTGGCGAAGTCGAGGAACGTGTCCCAAACCGTGGCCGATCAGGCGCGGACCGATCTGGCGCTGGCAGAGTCCGCCGTGGCGCTCGCCGAAGTGCAGCTTTCGAAACTCACGATACGAGCGCCTTTCGATGGGCGATTGGGTTTCCGTTCGATTTCGGAAGGAGCCTATGTGCAGGCGGGCAGTCCGTTGGTTCATCTCGAGAAGATCGACAAGCTCAAGGCGGCGTTCAGCATCCCCGAGCTTTATCTGACGCGGCTGGAAATCGGGCAGACCGTCAGCGTCGCAACTGACGCCGCTCCCAGCGAAAGCGTCGACGCTGTCATCACCGCCATCGATCCGCTGGTTGACGAAGCAAGCCGCTCCATTCGCGTGCGCGCCTCGTTCGACAACAGCACCGCCCGGATGCGGCCGGGCATGCTGGCGCGGATCGCGATCAAGGGCCAGGCACGCGAGGCCGTAATGGTGCCGGAGGCGGCCATCGTGCCAAAGGCGGGGAGTGCGGCGCTCTTTGTGGCCGATGGCGAGAAGGCGCGCTCGGTGACGGTCAAGACCGGACGCAGGATCGATGGGCTGGTCGAGATTGTCGATGGCCTGAGCGGCGCCGAGCAGGTGGTCGTCGCCGGGGCCAACAGATTGCAGGATGGCGCGGCGATCGCCGTCACGCCGGCGGCGAATTGAGGGCCTCATGAGCCTCCCGGAATTCTGCATCCGCCGTCCCGTCTTCGCCACCGTGCTGAGCCTCGTTTTGGTCCTGGTGGGCCTCATGGCCTACAGCCGCCTCACCACCCGCGAATATCCCAACATCGACGAGCCGCAGGTCTCGGTGGCGACGAGTTACTCGGGTGCTTCCGCCGAGATTGTCGAAACGCAAGTGACCCAGGTTCTCGAAGGATCGCTCGCGGGCATCGAGGGCATCGACACCATCGAAAGCACATCGCGCGCGGAATCGAGCCGGATCACCATCAGATTCAGATCGACGGTCAATGTCGACGCGGCGACGAGCGATGTCCGCGACCGGGTGAGCCGTGTGCGCCGCGGGCTCCCGGACGAAATCGACGAGCCCACGATTTCGAAGGTGGAAGCGGACGCGCAACCCATCATCTTCCTGGTCATGCGTTCGAGCACGATGAATGCGGCGGAGCTCACCGACTATATCGACCGCTTCGTGGCGGACCGATTCCGCAATCTCGATGGCGTGGCCGATGTCACGGTGAACGGCGAGCGGCGCTACGCCATGCGGGTGTGGCTCGAACCGGAACGGCTCGCGGGCCTTGGCGTCACGGTGCAGGATGTCGAGCAGGCGATCCGCGCGCAGAACGCGGAGATTCCGGCGGGCCGGGTGGAAAGCACCGACCGGGAATTCACCGTGCTGTCGCGGACATCGCTTGGCACAGCGGAAGAATTCTCCGCGGTCGTCATAAGAGCGGCTGGCGGCAGGCAGGTCACGCTTGGCGATGTGGCGAAGGTCGAACTCGGAACCGCCGATGTGCGGCGCGAAAGCCGCTACGAAGGCGGCACGGCGCTCTCCATGGGCATCGTCAAGCAGGCGGTGGCCAATCCGCTCGATGTTGCGAACGCGATCAACGCGACGCTGCCGGTGCTGAATGCGCAGTTGCCGGAAGGCACCTCCATCGAAGCGGGGTTCGACTCCACCGTGTTCATCGCGCGTTCGATCGAGAACGTGTTCATCACAATCCTCGAGGCAACGGCGCTGGTGATCTTGATCATCGTGCTGTTCCTGCATTCGTTCCGCGCGGCGCTCATTCCCGTCGTCACCATTCCAGTGTCGCTGATCGCCGCCTTCGCCATCATGTATGCAGCCGGGCTCACCGTGAATACGCTGACGCTGCTCGCTTTCGTGCTCGCCATCGGGCTCGTGGTCGACGATGCCATCGTGATGCTGGAGAATATCTACCGTCACATCGAGAAAGGCATGGCGCCGCTCGAGGCCGCGATCAAGGGTTCGCGCGAAGTGGGCTTCGCCATCGTCGCGATGACGCTGACGCTGGCGGCGGTCTATGCGCCAATTGCCTTCACGCCGGGCCGCACCGGACGCTTGTTCCTTGAATTCGCGCTGACGCTTGCGGGCGCGGTGGTGGTCTCGGGCTTCATCGCGCTGACGCTGACGCCGATGATGTGCGGCAAGCTGCTCCGTCATTCCGGGCGCCAGAATATCGCGTCACGGCTGATTGAACGCTTCCTCTCCGCGCTCGATCGCGGCTACCGGGCGATGCTGCGCGGCGTACTCAAGGCGCGCTGGCTGGTGATGATCGTTGCGGCAGGCGTTGCGCTGACGGGCGGCTATCTCTTCACGCTGATGAAGTCCGAGCTCTCGCCCACCGAGGACCGGGGAACCATCATTGTGTCCGGCAATGCCCCGGAAGGATCGAGCTTCGCCTACACCAAACGTTATGCCGGGCAGGTCGAAGAGATACTGGCAAGCATTCCTGAGCTGCGTTCGGCGCTGGTCATCGTCGGTTCGGGCGAGGTCACTCAAATGAACTCCTTCGCGCGGCTCAAGGACTGGAGCCAGCGCGAAGCAAGCCAGCAGGACATCGTGCAGCGTATTTCGCCGAAGCTCCGCTCGATTGCGGGCATACAGGTTTCCGCCAACAATCCGGCATCGCTTGGGGTTCGCGGATTCGGCAAGCCGGTGCAGTTCGTGATCCAGTCTTCGGCCTCCTACCAGGAACTTAACGATGTCGCGAACCAGCTCGTCGAGCGGCTTGGCGACAATCCGGGCCTCACTGATCTCGACACCGATCTTCGCCTCAACAAGCCCGAAGTCGAAGTCGAGATCGATCGCATCCGTGCCGCCGATC
>JBJXGL010000045.1:0-12113 GCA_046160365.1 Aestuariivirga sp.
GGGATCGATGAAGCGCCGGTCGGAGGGTTGATAGGGGCTCACGCGTTTGCGATCGGCCGGGAACATGTGATGCAGCGGATTGATGCCGGCCAGCGCGCCGCCGAGTTTCGCGGTGGTTTCGCAGAACCGCGCGAGCGTTTCGAAATCGCCGATGCCTGAATCGCGCGCATCGCGGAGCGCATAGAGATGCGACGACAAGCCGAAGCGCCGCGCACCATGCTTGAGCGCATCCGGCATGAAACAAACGCCGGGCGTCACGATGAGACGGCAGCACGCGGCTTCATCCTCCTCGCTGACGATGTCGTAATAGCCCGGCTCGAGCGGCGGCAAACAAATCGTCTCGTGGCCCGCGGGTTTCACGATCCGATGCGTTTCGCCGATCCTGAACGCCTCGGCATGGGAGGCATCGCCGAGCGGCAACTCGAATGCGGCCGAGGCCGCAATCACTTTGGTGACGGGGAGCCTGTTGCTTTTCGAGAGTCGCGCGATCTCATCCTTGGCCCCGCTTTCCGTTGAAACATGAAGCTTCATGGCGGCGAGCAGATGCCGCATGGTGGGGATTGTCACCAAATGATGCGTGCCGTCGACTTCCCACCATTCTGAACCGATTCCTGCAAGACCTGCGAGTTTCCGGATTGTTTCATCTCCGGCGGCGCGCGAAGTTTTCGCGGCAAAGCGTTTCTCGGCGAATGCGGAAACGCCATATCCGATGACCGTTGTGTCATCTTTGATTGAAGCGCTGCCAAGCACCGCTTCCCATTCGCAGCCGTCGAGTGATTCAGGCAAAACCACTTTCCGTTTGCCGTGACGGTTGAACCAGAGCGCCAGCCTGCGGCGGGTTTCGTGACAGTGAAGCACCAGGCCGAGGATGGATGTGCCGCCATTGTCCCATTCGACATCGCCGCCATCCGCTCCGATCCATTCGGCATCGGGAATGTCCGTGCCCTCGAGCGGCTGGCCGGTGAGGAAGTTATTATGAAAGAAGGTGGCGTAGTCGGCGCGGAAATTCGCGAGGGCCGACACTTCCGCGATGCGCTTCTTGTCGGCCTTGGTCCAGTCGAGCCAAGTGGTTTCGTTGTCCTGTGCATAGGCGTTGTTGTTGCCGGTCTGCGTGCGGCCGAATTCATCGCCGGCCGCGATCATCGGCGTGCCGCGCGAGAGCAGCACGGTTGCGAGCATGGCGCTGACATCGGCGCTCGGATGTTTCGAGACCCAGCTCACCTCGTGATCGCTGCCATCGCGATTGCCTTCGCCATTGGCATGATTGTTCTTGGCGGCAAAGGTGACGCTGTCGAGGAGCGTGAAGCCATCATGCGCGGCGGCGAAGTTGATGCTCGACGAGGGCTTGCGATGGCCGCCGTTGAAGACATCGGACGAGCCGGCGAGGCGCGTTGCGAAAGCGCCCGCCGATTGCGGATCGCCACGCCAGAAGCGGCGCACGCCGTCGCGGAACTTGTCGTTCCACTCGCTCCATCCCGCCGGAAAGTTTCCGAGCTGATAACCTCCGGGCCCAACGTCCCACGGTTCGGTGATGTGGATGAGATCGGAGAGCAGCGGGTCTTGCCGTATCGCGGTCAAGAGCGGAGCGTTGACATCGAAGCCATGTTCGGTGCGGCCCATCACCGGAGCGAGATCGTAGCGAAAACCATCGATGCCGGTGGCGAGCACCCAATGCCGCATCGCGTCCATGACAAGCTGAACGTTCGGCGCGCGGTCGAGCGCCAGCGTGTTGCCGCAGCCGGAGTCATTGACAGGAATGCCATTCCGGTAGCGGTAGTAGAGCGCGTTGTCGAGGCCGCGCAACGACAGTGTGGGTCCGCCCGTGTCGCCCTCGCCAGTGTGATTGAAGACGACGTCAAGGAAAATCTGAAGTCCTGCCGAGTGAAGCGCCGCGACGGTATCTCGGATTTCGGCGAAGCCACCGGGGGCAAGCACCGGATCAGGTGCGAAAAAGGATACGGGATTGTAACCCCAGGCGTTGCGAAGACCGAGCTTGGCGAGATGCCGCTCTTCGATCCAAAGCGCCAGCGGCATGATTTCGACGGCGTCGACGCCGAGACCCTTGATGTGCGCGATGATTTCCGGATGCGCGAGGGCGGCGACCGTGCCCCTAAGTTTCTCCGGAACAGCGGGATGGCGCTTGGTGAAAGAGCGCACTTGCACTTCGTAGATAAACCGCGGCCGCGCCCAAGGCAATCGTTCAGCGGGCGGCAAGGGGTTCCGCACCACCGACTTGGGTACAAGCGCTGCGGTTTCGGCGCCGAATGTTCCGAGCTCCGGCGACCAGCCCAGTGCGCCATCGGTTTCGAAGGCATAGGGATCGAGCAACAGTTTTGACGGATCGAAGAGGTGCCCCAGCGCTGGCGCCCAAGGGCCTTCGGCGCGCAGTCCATATCGCTGGCCTTCCTTCACGCCGGTGATGAAGCCTGCATGATGATCGCCACGGCGCGATGGCAATGCAAAGCGCACGGTTTCGGTTTCGTCGTCGAACAACGATACGAAGATGCGAGTCGCATGGCGCGACACGACACAGAAATTCGCGCCATCGCCATGAATCGTGACGCCCGGCTGGTAACCCCGGCCAGACCCGATGGCGTGTTTGCGGTTCATCCCTAAGTGATCACCGACGGTTCGGCGCGGCCGGTTCGCTCTTTGATCTTCGCTGTGTTGCCCGCGAATGCGATGAGATCTGCGAGTGCGGCCTGGGTTTCGAGACCAAGATTCTTCGCGTCATATTTCTCAATATAGACGCGAAGCGTTGCGCCCGCAGTGCCCGTGCCCGACAGGCGATAGACGACACGCGAGCCGTCATCGAAGATCACGCGCACGCCTTGCTTCGTCGTGTCCGAGTGATCCACGGGATCGTGATAGGCGAAATCGTCGGCGGCGGAGACGGTAAGGCTCCCGGCCTTCTCGCCCTTGAGCCTGGGCAGGCGTGCGCGGAGATCGGCCATCATCGCATTGGCCGCATTGGCATCGATTTCCTCGTAGTCGTGGCGCGAATAATAGTTGCGTCCGAATTCCTGCCAGTGCTGCTTGACGATATCGGCTACGCTCTGGCGGCGCTTGGCCAGAATGTTGAGCCAGAGAAGCACAGCCCACAGTCCATCCTTTTCGCGCACATGATTGGAGCCGGTGCCCGCACTTTCCTCGCCGCAGATGGTGGCGAGCCCCGCATCGAGTAGGTTGCCGAAGAACTTCCATCCGGTCGGCGTTTCGTAGCACTTGATGCCAAGTTTTTCGGCGACGCGATCCGCCGCACAGCTTGTTGGCATGGAGCGTGCAATGCCGGCCAGGCCCTTGGCGTAACCCGGTGCGAGATGCGCATTGGCCGCGAGCATAGCGACGGAGTCGGATGGAGTGACGAACTGGTTCTTGCCGATGATGAGATTCCGGTCGCCATCGCCATCTGAGGCCGCGCCGAAATCGGGGCCCTTGGGCGACATCATCAGATCGTAAAGCTCTTTCGCATGGACGAGGTTCGGGTCGGGATGATGGCCGCCGAAATCGGGAAGCGGCGTTGCGTTGATGACCGATCCCTTCGCGGCGCCGATCATGTCCTCAAGAATGCGCTTGGCGTAGGGGCCGGTGATGGCGCTCATGGCGTCGAAACGGAGCGTGAAGCCGCTTTTGATCAGATCGCGGATCGCATCGAAGTCGAACAGCGTCTGCATGAGCGCGCTGTAGTCGGCGACCGGATCGACGATCTCGACGGTCATGCCGTCGACCTTAACCGTGCCTGCCTTGTCGAGATCGACGGGTGCTGCATCGCTGATCTTGTAGGTGCCGATCGCGCGCGTGCATTCATAAATTTTGTCGGTGATTTTTTCGGGCACGGGGCCGCCGTTGCTGGCGTTGTATTTGATGCCGAAGTCGCCATGCGGGCCGCCGGGATTGTGACTGGCGGAGAGAACGATGCCGCCGAACGCGCCGTTCTTGCGGATCAAGTGCGATGCGGCGGGTGTGGAGAGCAGGCCGCCTTGCGCGGTGAGCACGCGGCCAAATCCGTTTGCCGCCGCCATGCGGATAGCGGTCTGGATGACGTCGCGGTTGTGGTAACGGCCATCGCCGCCGATCACCAGCGTCTTGCCGGCGAAGCCATCGAGCGAGTCAAAGATCGACTGGATGAAATTCTCCGCGTAATGCGGCTGCTGGAAGACGGGCACTTTCTTGCGAAGGCCAGAAGTTCCGGGTTTCTGGCCATCGAAAGGTTTGGTCGCAACGGTGTTGATCATAGCATCTGACTTTCAGAGCGAACGGTAGAGCGAAGCGTAGCGCGAAGCACTCCGCTCCCACGACACATCGGCTTTCATGCCGGCCTTCTGCATGGAGCGCCAGCCTTGAGGATCGGCATAGAGTGCTGCGGTGCGGTCGAGCGCGTATTCGAGGGCATCTTGGGTCACAGGCGCGAATTGCACGCCCGATGCAACGCCCGCCGAAACGGCCGCGTCGTTGGCATCGATAACCGTGTCGGCAAGACCGCCGACGCGCGCCACCACGGGAACGCAGCCATAGCGGAGGCCATAGAGTTGCGTGAGGCCGCAGGGTTCGAAGCGGGACGGGATGAGGATTGCGTCCGATCCGCCCTGCAGGAGATGCGAAAGCTTTTCGTCGTAACCAATGCTGACTCCGACAAGGCCGGGATAAGACGCGGCTGCACCGCGCAGCGCACTCTCAAGCAAAGCATCGCCTGAACCAAGTACGGCGAGCCTCGCACCGGTGGTGACGAGCTTGCCGATAGCTGCCACCACAAGGTCCATGCCTTTTTGCTCGGTTAGGCGGCTGACGATGCAGTAGAGCAGCCCGTCGCCCTGCTTGAGTCCAAACTGGCGCTCGATGGCGCGCTTGTTCTCTTTGCGCTTCTCGATCGTGGAGGCGGAGAATGTCTTGGCGAGTGCCGCGTCGGTCTCCGGATTCCACACATCGATGTCGATACCGTTGACGATGCCGTGCAGAACCGCCGAGCGCTCGCGCAGCAACCCGTCGAGACCCATGCCGTCTTCGACAGTCTGGATTTCGCGCGCGTAGCTGGGGCTGACGGTGCTGATGGCGGAAGCGCATTGCAGGCCCGCCTTCAGGTAACCCACGCCGCCATAGTACTCGACGCCATCGATGGTGAAAGCCTGCAACGGAAGTCCGAGTGCGCCGAAGATCGAAGCCGGGAAATGTCCCTGAAAAGCGAGATTGTGAACGGTGATAAGCGACTTCGGCCCTCCGAGATAGCGCAAGTAGGCAGGCGCCAGGCCTGCTTGCCAATCATGTGCGTGCAACACATCGGCGGCGTAACCTGCAAACGTTCCGCGCGCGAGATCGGCTGCGACCTGACTGAGCGCCGCGAACCGCCGGGCATTGTCAGGCCAGTCCTTGCCCTCGGGTCCGAGGTAGGGATTGCCCGCGCGGTTGTAGAGATGCGGCGCATCGAGCACGAGGAGATCAAGCCCTTTGCCCTTGCCGCGCAGGATGCGGGCGCTGCCGCCGAAGAGATCGGGCCGCGAGTGAACAGGCTCCGCCGCTTCGAGCGCGCTCATCACCGTGGGATAGCCCGGTATGAGCGTGGTCATCGAAACGCCGCGGCCTGCAAGCGCGCTCGGGAGCGCGCCCGTGACATCGGCGAGGCCGCCGGTCTTGACAAGCGGGTAGACCTCGGAAGCGACGGATAGAACTTTCATGCCTTCAGTTTGTCGATCATCGGCTGAGTGATGAGGCAGACGCCGTCGCTGGTGCGGCGGAACCGCGTGCCGTCGAGTTCCGGATCCTCGCCCACCATAAATCCATCGGGGATCTCGACGCCGCGATCGATGACCACCTTCTTTAGCACGCAGTTGCGCCCGATATTGACGTAAGGCATCACCACGGCTTCTTCCATGGTGGTGAAAGAGTTGACCCTGACGCCTGTGAACAGCAGTGTGCGCCGAAGCGCAGCACCCGAGACAATGCAGCCACCGGAGACGAGCGAGGAGATGGCCAAGCCGCGGCGGTGGTCTTCGTCGTGCACGAACTTGGCCGGTGGCGTCACCTCGCTGTAAGTCCAGATCGGCCAGTCGCGGTCGTAGAGATCGAGCGACGGAACCGTTTCGCACAAATCGAGATTGGCCTCCCAATAGGCATCAACCGTTCCGACATCGCGCCAATATGCCGCTGCTTCCTTGGAAGACTTGACGCAAGACGTCGAGAAGCGGTGAGCCACCGCTTTTCCATTCTTGACGACATGCGGGATGATGTCCTTGCCGAAATCGTGGCTGGAGTTCTTGTCGGCGGCATCGGCCCGCAAAAGGTCGAGCAGGAACCTGGTTCCGAACACATAGATGCCCATCGAGGCCAGCGCGAAATCGGGATTGCCCGGAATGCCTGGGGGATCCTTCGGTTTCTCGACGAATGCGACAATGCGATCCTTGTCGTCGACATGCATGACGCCGAAGCCGGTGGCCTCCATGCGCGGCACTTCGAGGCAGCCAACGGTGACATCCGCGCCATTCGATACGTGATGCTGCAGCATCAATTCGTAGTCCATCTTGTAGATGTGATCGCCGGCGAGGACGATCATGTATTTAACGCCGTGGTCCTCGATGATGTCGGCATTCTGGTGCACTGCGTCTGCCGTGCCGTTGTACCACTGGTCCTCTGAGACGCGCTGGCTCGCGGGAAGAATGTCGAAGCTCTCGTTGCGCTCTGGCCGCAAGAAGTTCCAGCCCCTCTGCAAATGCCGGATAAGCGAGTGCGCTTTATATTGCGTCGCCACGCCAAAACGGCGGATGCCGGAGTTGAGTGCGTTTGAAAGTGCGAAGTCGATGATGCGCGACTTGCCGCCAAAATATACAGCAGGCTTGGCGCGGCGATCGGTCAATTCCATCAGGCGGCTGCCGCGGCCTCCGGCCAAGACATAGGCCATGGCATCGCGCGCCAAAGGCGATGTTCTCCGGTTTTCCATTCTCAGGCCCTCCCCACGCTCAACTCCGGGATTATGGTCCCGTGTATTCTAGAATCAAGCTTGCCATCGGCGGCAAAGTTAAAATCGCCCGGGCCTGCCCATTCTGTTCGTCGGCGATGACCACCCCGCCATTGCCCACCCCCGTGCCGCCATAGACCGGCGCGTCGCTGTTGAGCCGTTCGGCCCAGCGCCCGGCGCGCGGCATCGGCACGCCGTAGCCCTCACGCGGAACGGGCGTGAAATTTGCGATGAGCGCCACGGGCGGCGCGTCTCCGGCCCAGCGCACCCAGGCGAAAACGGAATTCTCGTGATCGTCGGCGATCAGCCACTGGAAGCCTTCGCCCTCGCAGTCGCGGCCGGAGAGAGCGGGAAGCGAGGTGTAGAGCTTGTTGAGATCGCGGATCAGATTCTGAATGCCCTTGTGCGGCAGATGATCGAGCAAATGCCAGTCGAGGCTCTTGCCTTCGCTCCATTCCTCCCAGGGCGCGAACTCCTGCCCCATGAACAAGAGCTTCTTGCCTGGGTAGGCCCACATGAAGGTGTAGAAGGCGCGGAGGCTCGCGAACTTGGCCCAATCGTCGCCGCCCATTTTCTTCAGCAGCGATCCCTTGCCGTGCACCACTTCGTCGTGGGAGAGCGGCAGGACGAAGTTTTCCGAGAAGGCGTAGAGCAGGCCGAAGGTCAGCTCGTTATGATGATGGCGGCGGTGCACGGGATCGCGCGACATGTATTCCAGCGTGTCGTGCATGAAGCCCATGTTCCACTTGAAGCCGAAGCCCAAGCCGCCATTGTAGACGGGTTGCGACACGCCAGGGAATGCTGTCGACTCCTCGGCGATTGTAACAACGCCAGGATGCGCCGCGTAACAGACTTCGTTCATGCGGCGGAGGAATGCGATGGCCTCGGTGTTCTCGTTGCCGCCTTGCTCATTTGGAATCCATTCGCCGGCTTTGCGCGAGTAGTCGAGATAGAGCATCGAAGCGACGGCATCCACGCGCAGTCCATCGATGTGGTATTTCTCGAGCCAGAAGAGCGCATTGTTGATGAGGAAGCTCTGCACTTCGGTGCGGCCGAAATTGTAGATCAGCGTGTGCCAGTCCGGGTGAAAGCCCTTGCGGGGATCGGCGTGTTCGTAAAGCGCAGTGCCGTCGAAGCGGCCAAGGCCGAACTCGTCGGTCGGGAAATGTGCTGGAACCCAGTCAAGGATCACACCAATGCCAGCCACATGCGCTGCGTCGACGAAGCGCGCGAAACCGGCGGGATCGCCGAAGCGCGAGGTTGGCGCATATAGGCCGGTCGGCTGGTAGCCCCACGACGGATCGAACGGATGCTCCGAGATCGGGAGCAGTTCGATATGGGTGTAGCCCATGTCGCTCGCATAACCCACGAGATCGCGCGCCAGATCGTCATATGAAAGGAACTCGGCGCCATCTTTCTTCCGCCACGAGCCGAGATGGACTTCATAGATCGACATCGGCTTCCGCCGCCAGTCGCCCTCGGCGCGGCTCGTCAGATAGGCGCTATCCGTCCACTTGAAATTGTCGATCTTTGAGACGCGGGACGCCGTGTTCGGGCGAAGCTCCGCGCCGAAGCCGTAGGGATCGCTCTTCAGTGGAAGACGGTCGCCGCTCTGGCCGATGATTTCGTATTTGTACTTCGCGCCCTCGCCAACGCCGGGAATGAAGATTTCCCACACGCCCGTGCCCTGCCGGAGCCGCATCACATGGCGGCGGCCATCCCAGGCATTGAAGTCGCCGATAACGGAGACGCGTTTGGCGTTGGGCGCCCATAGCGCGAAATGCGTGCCGGTTGCGCCTTCATGATCGATGATATGCGCGCCGAATTTGTCGTAGAGCCGGAGATGAGTTCCCTGAGCTACGTAGTAGTCGTCCATGGGGCCAAGGACCGGGCCGAACGAATAAGGATCCGCGAAACTCCATTCTCCGCCCTTGTTCTTCGCTTCGTAGCGAAGCGGCTGCTGGTTCTTGACTTTGACTGGCCCTTCGAACACGCCTGCGGGATGAATTAGCTTCAATTCACCAAGCTTTTCACCGGTGAGGCTTGTCGCCGTCACCTTCTCCGCGCCGTGAACCAGCGCCCGCGCGACGTAATTCTTGCCCGATTTGTGCAGTCCCAGGACAGCGAATGGATTGCCATGCATTCCGTCCACAAGGGCGTCAAGTTCCGCTTTCGGTAACAGCCCCTTCGCCATGCACACCACTCCCTTGAGCGCGGACTATGCGACGGACAATCCGGCTTGAGCAAGACCGGAATTCACCCGGCAGGGACGTTCCAGATGTCCTTGGCGTATTCCCGGATGGTGCGGTCGGACGAGAACCAGCCCAGCCGTGCGGTGTTATGGATCGACTTGGCCGTCCATTCGGCTGGTTTCTGCCAGACCTTGTCGGCGGTGTTGAGGGCCTGGGAATAGGCAGCGAAATCCGCCATCACCATGAAGTAGTCGAAGTGTGTGAGCTTGTCGATGAGCCCGTGGTAACGGCCTGTTTCGCCCGGCGAGAATTGGCCGGAACGCATGGCTTCGAAGACCCGCTGCAGATGCGGCGAGCGTTCGATCACCTCGCGCGGATCGTAGCCGCCTGAGCGCTTTTCGGCGACCTCTTCGGCGGTCAGGCCGAAGATAAAGACGTTGTCCTTGCCGGCATGTTCGAGGATCTCGACGTTGGCGCCGTCGAGCGTGCCGACTGTCAATGCGCCGTTCAGGGCGAGTTTCATGTTACCGGTGCCAGACGCTTCCATGCCGGCAGTCGAAATCTGTTCCGAAATGTCTGCTGCCGGAACAATCGCCTCTGCGAGGCTCACATTGTAATTCGGCATGAACACGACCTTGAGCAGGCCCTTGATGGACTTGTCGGCGTTCACCACCGCGCCCACATCGTTGATCAGGCGGATGATCGTCTTGGCTTCCCAATAGCTGGCAGCCGCCTTGCCCGCGAACAGTTTGACGCGCGGCACCCAGTTGCCTTCCGGATGCGCCCGGATGGCGTCGTAGAGCGCGATGGTTTCGAGGATCGCCAGGAGCTGCCGCTTGTATTCGTGAATGCGCTTGATCTGTACGTCGAACAGCGCCGAGGCATCGACGGTCAACCCGGTGCGTTCATGGATAAGTTGTGCAAGCCTCACCTTGTTTGCGCGCTTCACGCCGGCGAACTTTTCGCGGAACGCGGCGTCGCTGGCAAAGCGTTCCATGTCCTTGAGTTTCTCCGCATCGTCGAGGAAACCTTCGCCGATGGCGTCGCGGATGAGGCCGGTGAGGCCGGGATTGATCTGTTGCAGCCAACGGCGCGGCGTCACGCCATTGGTCTTGTTGTTGATGCGGCCGGGATAGAGCGTGTTGAGATCGCGAAACACCGTCTGCTTCATCAGATCGGAATGAAGCGCCGACACGCCATTGATGCTGTGGGCGCCACAGAAGGCAAGCTGACCCATGCGGACACGCTTGCCGTTCCGCTCGTCGATGATCGAGATCGACTCGAGGAATCCGAAATCCGTCATCGCCTGCTCATGCGCGTCGGCAATGACCCCAGCATTGATCTGATAGATGATCTGCATGTGCCGGGGCAGCAAGCCCTCGAATAAGTCCACGGGCCAGGACTCGAGCGCTTCCGGCAGCAGCGTGTGATTGGTGTATCCGACGGTGGCGCGCGTGATGTCCCACGCCGTGTCCCACTCGATGTTGTGCACATCGACGAGCAGCCGCATCAGTTCCGCAACAGCGATCGCGGGATGCGTATCGTTGAGCTGGATCGCGGCCTTGTCGGCGAGATTCTTGACTGTTCCGTACTCGGCCACGTGGCGACGGAGGATGTCCTGCAGCGAGGCGGAAGTGAAGAAATACTCCTGCCTCAGGCGCAGCTCATGTCCCGCTGGATTCGAGTCCGAAGGATAGAGCACCTGATTGATGCTATTGGCGCGGATGCTGTCGTACTGTGCGCCCATGTGATCGCCGCCGTTGAATACGCCGAGCTTGAGCGGCTCGACGGCGTGTGCATGCCAAAGCCTGAGCGTGTTCACACGGCGCGCGCGCCAGCCGCAGACGGGCGTGTCATGCGCCGTTGCGAGCAGGGTTTCGGCGGGAAGCCATGTGTGAATGATCGTGCCGTCTGGTTTCTCCGCGGTCTCGATGCCGCCGCCGAAGCCGATCTGATACGTGCGCTCATTGCGCACAAGTTCCCACGGGTTGCCACGCGCGAGCCAGTCTTCCGGCTCTTCCACTTGCATGCCGGCTTCGATCTTCTGGCGGAACAGGCCGAACTGATAGCGGATGCCATAACCGAATGCCGGAATGCCGAGGCTCGCCATGCTTTCCATGAAACACGCAGCGAGGCGGCCGAGACCACCGTTGCCAAGCGCCGCATCGGGTTCGAGCTGCGCCAGCAGATCCTTTTCCTGGCCAAGCAGATCGAGCGCCTCGCGGACTGCCGTCATGAGGCCGAGGTTGCTGACGGCATCGCGCAGCAGCCGGCCGATAAGGAATTCCGCCGAGAGATAGTAGACCCGTTTTTCCTTGACGGTGCGTGACTCGCGCATGGAGTCGAGCCAGCGGTGCACGACGCGATTACGCACGGCCAGAATTGTTGCCTGCAGCCAGTCACGCTCCTGCGCCGAGGCGGGATCCTTGCCAAATTCAAGCGTCAGGGCTTTCACGATTTCGTCCGCGAGGACTTGAGGTGTGGCTTGAGGGAGTGCGGGCAATGGGTATCGGGAACTCATGATGTCCGGTCGATTAGGGGATGGTTCTTGGCTGCGTGGCGGGCGAATATGTAAGTTCATCTGACATATGGTGGCGATACTCATGTTGCAATGCAACATGTATCTGCATCGCATTCTACCAATTTGATATCATTAACCTTTAGCCAAGCTTGCAGCCATTCACGGCGAGATAGCAGGAATAGAGAGATGTCGTTCCGCAGATGAAAAGCCGATTCTGTTTCGCCCCTCCAAAGGTTACGTTCGCCACCAATTCGGGGATCTTCAGCTTGCCGATTAAAGCTCCTCCCGGCTCGTAACAGTGGACGCCATCGGCGGCGCTGGTCCACAGGCGGCCGTCGCGATCGAAGCGGAAGCCATCGAACAGGCCGGCGGTGCATTGGGCGAAGACTTTGCTCTTGCCGAGGCTCTTGCCGTCGCTTCGAACTTCGAAACGGCGGATGTGTTTGGGGTCCTT
>JBJXGL010000046.1:0-14207 GCA_046160365.1 Aestuariivirga sp.
CGCCTTAATTGATCACGGGATCGCCCTATTGTCGGCCCATCGCCGCATATGATCGCTCTTGCAAGCCGCCGGCATCGCACAGAGAGGGGATGTCCGGCACCATGAGGCGCGGTGACGGCGACGCGCCTGTCAACAAACGACAGGAGTCTACCATGAAGACCACCATTCTCGCCGCTTTTGCTTTCGTGGCCGTTGCCGCATCGCCTGCATTTGCCGACTGTGCGGCAGATCTCGCGAAGATCGACGAAGCGATGAAAACCGCGCAGCTTGACGAAGTCAAGAAGACGCAGGCCATGGGCCTCGTCGACACGGCAAAAGCCGCCAACGACAAGGGCGATGCCGCAGCCTGCGAAACCGCAGCCAAGGAAGTGCTCGCACTTCTCGGTATGTAACAGCGGTATCCGCGAAACTCTCTCGGGCACATTCGCCCGGGAGAGACCGTTCAACTGAAATTTGCTGCCCGCCGGAATAGTTGCAGTTGCTCCGGCGTAGTTGTTTCGTGAACTCGGATATCCCGGGGTTCTCGGAGGAGGATTAGGCATGAAAAAACTAGCACTCGCCGCCGCGGTCGCACTTGGCATGTCAGGCCCGGCATTCGCAGGCCAGTGCCCGGCGCTTATGGCGAAGATCGACGAAGCCATGAAAACTGCGACCCTAGATGACGCCAACAAGGCGAAAGTGATGGAGCTCTACACCAAGGGCAAAGGTGAACACGATGCGGGCGATCATGGAGCGTCCGAGGCAACGCTTGGCGAAGCGATGAAGATTCTCGGAATCTGAACTTAATCGGTGCCACCACGCAGGAGCGGAATTGCCGCTCCTGTCTTTTGCTGCTACGGGGCCAGATCGCCGCCCCGCCACCTGCATGATTGGTCCTTTCCAGCCGACCGTCGAATGAAAGCGGACGCGCCAACGTGCCGAGCGTCCGGTGGATGAAATCCAACACTTGGAATTTCAAATCCCGCCTACAAAGGCTTGGAAATGAGACGGTAGCTTGGTGGCCACAGGTCCGGGAATACAGCTGTCCCCACCACGTCGCGCGAGATACTGATAACGACCGGAGCGAGAACCGGCGAGATCGCTCTACTTTGGCTCCTGAATTGACTCGAGATACGCCACCAGAGCATTAACACGGCGGCCGGCTTCGGCTGCGGAGCGTCGGGCGTCAGCGATCTCCAAGCTGTCACCAACCGCCTCGTCAATGAAGACATCGCCCCAGACCGGCATCTCGTACGAACCATGGGCGAGAGGCCGGTTGAATCCCACGATTGTTTCGTAGACGAGGGTCTTCGGAAAGACGCCGCCATAGCGCTTGCTGATTTGGGTTAGGTCGGCAGGCGGCGTCTTGAGGCTCGGCGCAGCCGGGCCATTGCCACGTGCGCTCACGCCATGACAGGGCGAGCAAAGCGCTTGAAACTCCTTCCGCACAGCCGCCAGATCGTCCGCCGCCTGCATGGGACTTGCGCCAAGCAAGGCGACCGCCAAGATCGAGAGATTGAACGTGCGGCTAATCCGACTGCCAACCACTTTTTTCACCTTCGATCTCACTCCTTGAATTGGCGCAACGAACCAAGACACAGAAGGAGTTGATCCCATCAGTATTGCCCGGCGCGCAACGGGAGCTCCGTTGCTCATTGGCAATTCGATGAGCGCACCCAGCAAATTGACATAGGCGGAGTTTCACCCATGGTGCCCAGGGATTATTCCTTCTTCAAGCTGAGTATGTATTCGATGACGTCATGCATCTGCGTGTCTGAAAGGACGATGTTCGGCATCGTTGGATGGGATGAGCGAAACCACACGGTGAGCGCGATGGCGGTCCTTCCAGGACTATTGGCGACGTCTTCAAAACGTGGGGCGCTTGGAAGAGGCGATTTTTCTTCGTCGGCGCGCACGGCGTGGCACTCCGCGCAGACACCCGATACAAACACCCTGCCGTTCTCTTTATCGCCGATTTGCTGGCTCGCCGCAGGCACCGAAATCGCGGCGCTCAACATGAGAAAGAGCGCCGCCTTCGCACCATATGCGGCTGCGACCCTCGCGCGTGAAGCTAAGGCAAGAACCATAAGTCCAGTTTGAACCTCGTTTGCCGCATTGTCTATGCGCATCTTGGCGCAATCACATTTGAACTCGGGCCAAAGAGTGCCATCGCCTGGTTCAACTGATTGGGGTAAGGCGAACTACGCGTAAAGCTGTTGCGATCCCTGGCACTATACTCGCCGGCATGCTGACTCTGGCCGATGAGGTTTCCGATAGAAAGGCGGTGGGCGGAAGTCAGGAGCGGTCGTTGCCATGAGCTCTGCAGCGACGGGGAAAGCCCCTTGAAGGAGGCTCCGCTTTTCTACACGGCATACGAAAACTACGAAGCTAACGAACTTGAGGACACCTTCGGTGCCAGCGCGGGGGGTCAGGCTGATCCTGACCGGGCCTATCATCATCGCCGTCATCGCCGCCTCCGAGGCAAGCCTCGGCGAAGCCATGAAGTTGCTCGGCATCTAATTCGCCACGCACCCATGCAGGAGCGGCATTGCCGCTCCTCCCTTTTTGCTGCGGCGGGGCCCGATTGCCGCTCCCGCAATTGTATGATCTATTCCTCGCGTGCCGGCCGACAATTGTTCGACGCCGTGCCATGGGAGGACTGACATGATGAAGAAATCTCTCGCCTGCGCGGCCGCTGTTGCCGCGCTCCTGGCCGCAAGCACTGCCTTCGCGGATACCAAGGACAAGAAAATCGCGCTCTCCAACAACTACGCCGGGAATTCCTGGCGTCAGGCCATGCTGAAAAGCTGGGACAAGGTGACTAAGCAGGCCGTCGCCGACGGCGTCGTCGCCGCCGCCGATCCCTTCACCACGTCTGAAAATCAGGTGACGGAGCAGGCCGCGCAGATCCAGAACCTGATTCTGCAGGGCTACCATGCGATCGTCATCAACGCGGCTTCTCCAGACGCGCTCAACGGCGCGGTAAAGCAGGCCTGCGATGCGGGCATCATCGTCGTCTCCTTCGACGGCATCGTGACCGAGCCTTGCGCCTGGCGGATCGCCGTCGATTTCGCCAAGATGGGCGAGGTTCAGCTCGACTATCTCAACGAAAAGATGAAGGATGGCGGCAATCTGCTTGAAATCAGAGGACTTGCCGGCGTGTTCGTGGACGATGAGATCTCCAAGGGCATCCATCGCGGCGTGGAGAAGTTCCCGCAATTCAAGATCTCCGGTTCGGTGCATGGCGACTGGGCCCAGGAAGTGGCGCAGAAGGCGGTTTCGGGCATTCTGCCTTCCCTGCCCGAAATCAAGGCCGTGGTGACGCAAGGCGGCGACGGGTATGGCGCGGCGCAGGCCTTCGCCGCTGCTGGCCGCCCAACGCCGCTCATCATCATGGGCAACCGCCAGGACGAGTTGCAGTGGTGGAAGGAGCAGAAGGACGCCAACGGTTACGAGACCATGTCGGTTTCGATCGCGCCCGGCGTTTCAACGCTCGCCTTCTGGGTGGCGCAGATGATCCTCGATGGCAAGGAAGTGCCGAAGGATTTGACGGTGCCGTTCCTGCGCATCGACCAGGCCAATCTCGAAGCCAATCTCGCCACGACAGAGAAAGGCGGCGTCGCCAACGTTGAATACTCGATGGAAGACGCGGCCAAGGTTGTCGCGGGCAAATAGGGCTTGAACGGGACGGCTATCAGACTGGACGGCGTCGAAAAATCTTTCGGCGCCGTCCGCGCCTTGGGCGGAGTCGATCTGAACGTCGGCGCTGGCGAATGCCTAGGGCTTGTCGGCCACAATGGCGCGGGCAAATCCACGCTCATGCATGTGCTGACCGGCACGCTCGCGCCGGACAAGGGCGGTCTTGAGGTGGGCGGCACGGCAATCGACGGTCCATGGTCCCCGGCATTGTCGCGCGCACGGGGCATTCGCTGCGTATTTCAGGAGCTCTCGCTTTGCCCCAACTTGACCGTGGCGGAGAACACCCGCGTGGTGCATGGCGCGTTGCGCGGGTTTGGCTGGAAGCGGAAAGCACGCGCGCTCATCTCCATGAAGTTGGATGAGATTTTTCCCGGCCATGGCATTGACGTGGATTCGGAAGTGGCGGACCTGCCGATTGGCCAGAGGCAGATGGCGGAGATCGCGCGCGCGTTCACGGTGACCAGCGAACCGCTGCGGCTGGTGATCCTCGATGAGCCGACGTCTTCTCTCGATGCCGTGACGGCGGCGCAGCTTCTTGCCTATATCGAGAAGGAAACCGCGCGCGGAACCTCCATCATTCTCATTTCGCATCTCCTGGGAGACATCCTCAGCGCGAGCCACCGGATCGTGGTGATGAAGGATGGCAAGACCGTCGCCGAGCGGCCCGCGAAAGATTTCTCGCGCGCATCTCTCGTTGCGGCAATGGGAAGCGAGCATGCACCGGCTGCCGCAGCTGCCTCATCTCAAGTAGCGAGCGGCGAGGAAGTGATCCGTGCGCGTCCCATGACATCGCCCGTTGCTGACAAGTTTGTTGCGATGAGAGGCGAGATTGTCGGACTGGCTGGACTCGCGGGTCATGGCCAGACGCGGATGCTGTTGCAGCTCTTCTCCGGGCACGAAGCGAAAGTGAGCGGCGCGGTGGCGTTCATTGCGGGCGACCGGCAGTCCGATGGCATATTTGGTTTGTGGTCGATTGCGCGGAATGTCACGGTGGGTTCGCTTAAGGCGCTTCGTAAGAACGGGCTGATCGATCTGGCGCGCGAAACCGGCATGGCGCGGCACTGGCGCGAGGCAATCGGCATCCGCACGCCGGACATGGACAACAACATTCTCACATTGTCGGGCGGCAATCAGCAGAAGGCACTATTCGCAAGGGCACTCGCTTCCGATGCCTCGATCATCCTGATGGACGATCCGATGCGCGGCGTCGATGTCGGAACCAAGCTCGAAGTCTACGGCATGATCCGCGCCGAGGCGGCGAAGGGCCGGACCTTCATCTGGTATACGACCGAGATCGAGGAGCTCTCCCACTGTCACCGCGCCTATGTGTTCCGCAACGGCGCAATCTCGGCGGAGCTTGGCCCGAAGGAATTGACCGAGGAGCGCGTGCTGCAGGCCTCCTTCGCGGAGTCTGCCGCATGATGAGCCGGAGCGCCCTGCGCGCCGCCCTGCCCTTTCTGTCGCTCGCGGTGGTGCTTGCCGCCACCTTCTATGTGCAGCCCAGAACCATGAGCTACTTCGGTCTCAATCTGATGCTGCAATATGCCGTGCCGATTGCGCTCGCCACCATCGCCCAGATGTTCGTGATCACGGTGAACGATCTCGACCTGTCGATTGGACCCTTCGTCGGGCTCGTGAGCTGCATCGGCGCGACGCTGCTGCTGGACACGCCTGCACTTGGCGTGCTCGCGCTGCTCGCTCTCATTGCGGCTTATGCGGCGATTGGCGCACTGATCCATCTTCGAAACCTGCCTTCGATTGTGGTGACGCTTGGGCTTTCATTTGTTTGGCTGGGAATTGCGATCCTCATTCTCCCCTCGCCCGGAGGCAAGGCGCCGGACTGGCTGAAGGCGATCATGGGCGTGCAGCTTCCGCTCGTTCCGTTTCCCATCGTTGCCGCGGTCGTGATCGGCCTCGCGGTGCATCTGGCTCTGATGCTGTCATCTTATGGCGTGGTCGCGCGCGGCGCCGGTGGAAACGCCAAGGCGATGACTCGCGCGGGCTGGTCCATGCTCAAGACCAAGATGGCGATGTACGCTCTCGCCGGATTGTTTGGCGTGCTGTCCGGGCTGGCGCTGCTGGGCCTCACCACTTCGGGCGATGCCCATGTGGCGGACCGCTACACGCTCTTTTCCATTGCCGGCGTGATCCTGGGCGGCGGCGAATTCATCGGCGGACGCGTGTCGCCCATGGGGGCCGTCGTCGGCGCGCTGACGCTGGCGCTTGCAGGCTCGTTTCTCATCTTTCTCAGGATATCTCCCGACTGGCAGATTGGCGCGCAGGGCGCGATCCTCATCATCGTTCTGGCGCTCCGCGCGCTGGTGACCTACGGAGACCGCAGATGATCCGGAAGTTGTTCGGCGAAGCCTGGGTCTGGTCGTTCATCGCGGCATTGGCGGTGTGGTTGGCGACGATTGCCTTCACGCGCGGCCAAGGTGCCGGAGAAATCCTCACCGCCGCGCTTTCTTTCGCGACATTCACGATCATCGTCGGTCTAGGCCAGATGATGGTGATTACCACCGGACCCGGCAATGTGGACCTCTCGATCCCCGCCACCATCACACTCTCAGGCGTTGTGGCGATGAAGGTGATGGACACGGACAGCGCGCGCTTGCTGATCGGCATCGCGGCGGCGCTGGGAGCAAGCCTCGCCGTTGGAGTTTTCAATTACGGCCTGATACGGCTGCTCCGCATTCCGCCCATTATCGCGACACTGTCGTCGTCGTTTCTGGTGCTCTCGACCGCCATTTCCTATGGCCGGGGCATCCGCATCAAGCCGCCGCCGCCATTGGCCGACTTTGCCACGACGAGAATTTTGGGCATTCCGCTCGCCGCTGTCCTTGTCCTTCTCCTGAGCATTGTGCTTGCCGTGATGCTGCGGCGGACGGTCTACGGGCGAACCGTGCTTGCCGTGGGCCAGAATGCGCGGGCAGCATGGCTGGCGGGGCTGAAAGTGGATGCGACGCGCTTCGCCACCTATGTTCTGAGCGCCCTACTCGCGGGAGTATGCGGCATCATGCTCTCGGGGTTCTCCGGCGGCGCGGCACTGAACATGGGCGAGGAATTCCTGCTCGCTTCGATTGCCGTCGTGGTGATCGGCGGCACCTCGGTGGCGGGTGGCCGCGCCAATGTGCCGGGCATCTGGGGAGCGGCGCTGTTCATGTATTTGCTGGTCACCATGCTTAACACCTTCGGCGCCAGCGCGGGGATCAGGCTGATCCTGACCGGGCTTATCATCATCGCCGTCATCGCCGCCGCCGGGGGTGAGAAGGAAGCCCGCTGACCTGTTGCGGGAAAGCCGCAGCCGCCAAATGTTCGTGAGCGCCCGAGCCAAGGCACTCTTTTGCCACACTTTTTTCGCGTGTCGCGAGCATACCTGCGCCATCAACGGCAATTTCAGGACCGGAACCACGACAATGAAAAAGCTCTTTGCAGCCGCCTTCCTGGTGGCGATGACAGCCAGCGGAAATGCCGCCACGGCCGGCCAATGCCAGGACGATGTGGCCAAGATCGACGCCCTGCTAACCGCCAACTCGCTCGACACCGAGCAGCGCGCCCAGCTCGAGGACATGCGCAATCAAGCGGTCCAGCTCTGCGGCGCTGGCAACGAAGAAGAAGGCCTCGCTGTCACCGCCGAGGCCAAGGCGACGTTCAATATCGAGTAAGTTCTCCGTCAGCCGTGGAATGCCAGCATCGCGAACAGAATGCTGGCGAGCGCCGAGACGAAAACTCCAGCAATGAAAAGCTGAAGGCGCGATAAAAGCGCCATGTTTCCAGTGCGCGCCATCTGCCCGCCGGTGCGCCGGGCCATCGCATGGGAAACCGTGAGCAGCACGACAAAAGCCAACTTCGCGTGGAACCATGGATCAGACACGCCGCCGCGGAGCCACAGCAGCGCAAGCCCGGTGATCCAGATCAGCGCAATCACGCCATCGCCGATCTTCGCGATTGTCATCCGTTGAAGTCCGAGACCCTTCGACATCTCGCCGCTCTTGCCTTCAGCAAGGCGCGTGTTGACCAGGTTCGAGAAGCTCAAACCCGTGCCGAGCGCGATGACCATGATGTGAAAGGCAAGAAGCAGCGTGTGCATGGGGCGGCCTAACGGATGACGATCGTGCCCTGCGACACCCGCACGGCACTTCCCGCCACTCTTACCGCGGATATGCCGGTGCCCGCGACATCGATTTCGAGGTGAAGATCGGACGGGCGGCCCATCTCGTAACCCTGCTCCAGTTCGTATTTGTGCGTGCCGGGTCCAAGATTTTCCGCGCCCAGGAGATGGGCCGCAAGAATGGCTGTAGCGGCGCCTGTAGCTGGATCCTCCGGGATGCCGCCGGTCGGAGCGTACATGCGAGAGCGGAACGCCGTCTTCGGATTGTCCCCGCCCCGGGTGAAGAGATAGGCCATGTCTACGTCGAGCTTGCCGATCATTTCGGACCAGTGCGGCTCAATCACCTTGGAACCTGCAAGCGCTGCACGGCTTTTGACCGGTACGTAGAAGCAGCGTGGCCCGCCCTGATAAAGGCCAAGGCCATGGCCATCAAAACCAATCTCCTCGGGATCGAGCAACAGTGCCTGCGCCACCGTTTGCTTGGACGGAAGCGGCAAATCTACAGCGAAGGGGACGACCGGAGCCGTGAACATCGCGCGTGAGGTATCCGCGATGCGCGTGACTTTGACCGGAACCAGACCGGCATTCTCCTCAAGCGTGATCAGCGTTTCGAAACTGCAGCCAGGCTTGTTCTTGAGTTCGGCGAGCAGAATCGCCGTGCCGACGGTGGGATGACCCGCGAATGGCATCTCGCCGCCGGGAAAGAAGATGCGGATGCGCGCCGTGTGCGCCGCGTCCTCCGGTTTCATGACGAAAACCGTTTCGGAGAGATTGAACTCGCGCGTGACGGTCTGCATTTCTTCCGTCGTCAGGCCATCGGCATTGAGAACGACGGCGAGCGGATTGCCGCCGAAGCGGCGCGTGGTGAAGACATCGAGGGTGTGGAAAGTGTGAGCCATGACCCGGCGATACGATCAACCGGAACAAGCTTCAATCGAAACATTGTCCCGAATGTAGCGGTTTCCCTAGGGGATCGTGACTTCGCTGCGCTGGCCTGCTTTCACTTCCACGAGCTTCTCGCCGATCAACTCTTCGCCCTTCATCGCACGCACGAGATAGGCCCCCGCTTTCGCGGCTTTGTTGATCGACTCCGCATAGTCCGTAGCGATCCACTTGTTCTTGCCATCGAGCCCCTTTTCGCCGGAAAGGACTTCCATAACGGTGGCCCCAGGAGCACTGACGGATAGGTAGCCCGCACCCGCATTGAGAACCACTTCGGTGATGGCTCCTGCTTTCACTTCAACCTGTTGCTCGGCTTTGACGAGATCGAGCTCGAATGTCGCGATGTAGGTGCCGGCCGCAAGATCGAACACCGGCTTCGAGTTATACTGCGTTGCGACCCATGTGGGCTTGCCGCCCGAGGGGTCGGCTTTCGAAACCGAGAAGGCCGACCGGTCTGGCGCCGCCTCGCTTCCCTCGGCGAAGATCGCGGAGAGCGTCAGCTTGCCCGCACCCATGGCGACTTGCACCGTCTTCTTCTCGCCAGGCGCCACCGCGAAGGGCTGTTCGACAGATGCCGCGCCCAGCGTGAGCTTCACTTTGTAATCGCCGGCCGCGAGCATGAAGGGCTGCGAAGGGCCATACTTCGTGCCGAGCCATGTCCCTTCGGGCGTTGCCACTTCCCAGGCAAGGCTAGGATCCTGCAAGACCGCGGTTCCGTCGGAGGTAGCGGTGAATGTCACCAGGCCGGCATTGAAATGTGTTTTGATCTCCGCTGTTTTCCCGGCTTCGACCTTGAATGGTACGGTGGTCTTCACCAAGTCGGTGTTCAACAGCATCACGTAATCACCCGGCTCGACATTGATCTTGATCTCCTTGCCATAGGTCGTGGTGACAACAGCGCCGGGACCGCCCGCGCTATCGGCCTGCCGGACTTCCCATGAGGCGGAGAGATAGGGTTCCGGCAGTTCCGCGTTCTCCGCCATCTTGACCGAGCCGGTCAGATTGAACTCAGGCGCGGCGGGCTCGGGCGGTGGCAAAGGCGCTGCCGCGACCGTCTTCTTCAACGCATCCTCAAGTTCATCCGCATTGTTGGCGGTGACGGCAATGCCGCCTGTGCGCTCCGCGAGACATTGAAGCTGCGCGACCGCCCCCTTGTCGTCGAGGCCGAAGCCAACGGTGTGGACGGTGAGTTCAACGCCCAGCCTTTCAAGTTCGTCCGCCACCGCGCAAGGATCAAGCCCGCAGGTTTCGATTCCGTCGGAAACCAGAATGACGGTTGCCTTGCGCTCGGTGTATTTGAGCGACTCAGCCGCCATGCGCACCGCCTTGGTCATCGGCGTCTTGCCTTTGGGATTGAGGCCGTTGACCGATTTCAGATAGGCGCTGGCATCGAGCGCGCCTGGCTCGGAGAGAACCTGAATGTCGTCGCAGGAGCCTTTCTCGCGATGGCCATAGGCCACGAGGCCAAGCTCATCCGAAAGCTTCCATGTGCCGACCACATTCGCGACCACGTCCTTCGCGATCTCCATTTTCGATTTGCCGTTGATCTGTCCCCACATGGAGCCCGAGGCATCGAGCACGAGGATAACGCGTTGCCCCTCTTCCGCGCGAAGAGGTACGGCAAGGAAAAATGCGATGAGTATGGTGGCGAGCGAGCGAAGCATGGGTGACCGTCTCCCGTATGAAGCTTAGTGCATAATACCGTCGTAGAGCAGTTTGAGCGAGACCAGCAAGAGCGAGGCCTCGACCAGGCGGAAGAACAGCTTCTCCGGCAGCACCTTGACCAACCGATAGCCCGCAAACGTGCCAGCCACGGCGATTGGCGCAAGCATGGCGGCGGTCTTGAGATTTCCTGGAGTGAACATTCCAAGCGCCCAATAGGGAACAAGCTTCACCGCATTCACCACCGTGAACAGGATGGTCGTAGTCCCGGCATAAGTCAGCTTATCGAGTTTCTGCGGCAGCACATACATCTGATAGGGCGGCGCTCCTGCGTGTGAAACGAAGCTGGTGAAGCCCGCGATCGTTCCCCAGAACATCCCGCGCGGAACATCCGCGGGCTTCGCCACGGCGGGCGCGCTACGATATCGCTTGTAAAGCGCGTCGGCGAAGTATGAGAGGCCGATAGCCGCTACGATCAGGGTGACGAGGCGCTCGGATGTGATCGAGGCCGTGGCCCAGCCCAGCAAGATGCCGATGGTTGTTGCCGGAATCAGGATCATCAGATTGCGGCGATCGAACTCGCGGCGGTACATCCAGAGCCCAAACATATCGCTCAGCACATAGATCGGCAGCAACAGCGCGGCGGCAACGACGGGCGATATCGACAGCGCCAGCACCGGCACCGCGAGCATGCCCACCATCGGCAAGCCGCCCTTGGACATGCCAACCAGAAGCGCCGCAATGGCGGCGGCCACATAGAACCAGATGTCTGCCGCCACGCTTACGGTTCCGCCGAGAGCTTCAAGTCGTCGTAGGATTGGCCGAGGCTGGCGCAGAGCGCTTCCACCACCAGTTCATGATCGTCGCGCTGCGGCAGTCCCGAAACGGCGATGGCGCCGACGCAGCCCGTGCCGATCACCCACGCCGGAAACCCGCCGCCTGCATCCGCATACACAATTGGATCAAGTCCGCGTTGCGGCCCAACAACCATGCCCCGCGCCGCGAGATCGAAACCGAAGCGATAGCTACTCTTCCCGAACCTCAAAACCGTGTTGATCTTGCGCTGCGCCCATTCGCAATTGTCTGGCGCGCTTCCGTTCATCGCCGCGAAAAACACCTGCCGCCCGCAGAGCCTGATGTCGATGACCACGGGAAGGCTGCGCTCATGGGCGAGCCCTCTCAGTTTCAAACCGAGACGCCAGGAGATATTTTCATCGAAACTTCTGAACCGGAGCGCCTGCTCCTGCTTGAGAATCAACGCAGCATCGTTGCTGGCGGCCATGCAAATCTCCTGAAATTCGTGCCTTCGCCCGGAACTGTCCGGACCCCGGACAAAGGCTTAACACATCGTTAACCGGTTTGCCGATTGCCCGCCTCCGCATGGCAGGCAGGCAGGAGGTGGCACCGCCGCTGCAAGGGCGGACCCGATAACCTTAACTGTACAGGTCCGGGTCACATGTCGGTCGTTCCCAGCAAATTCAGGAAAGTCGAAAAGCCTACAGACAGACCCGCTTCGGCACGGCCAAAGTCGTCCGAGATGACGCCGGGGCCTGGCTTCCGCATCAAACTCGAGATTGAGCGGCCCCCGGCAAGCCTTGTTCAGATGTTCCGCGAGTTCGAAACGCCGGATATCTCCGACATTCTGAACCGCATGTACACTATGCGCTCCGACATTCGGAACGTGGTGAACGACCTGCCGCTGATCGGCCCTGCCTGCACCGTTAAGGTATTTCCTGGCGACAATCTGATGGTGCACAAATCGCTCGACGCTGCAAAGCCCGGCGACGTCGTTGTCGTCGACACGTCGGGCAGCGACCGCAATGCGGTGCTCGGCGATCTCGTGACCAACAAGGCGAAGCATCGCGGCATTGCCGGCTTCATCGTCGATGGCCTGGTGCGCGATTTGCCGGGACTGATCGAGGCCGGTCTCCCCGTTTATGCACGCGGTGTGACACCGTTCGGCCCACTGCACCGCGGCCCGGGTGAACTGAACTATACAGTGAGCTGCGGTGGCATCGTCGTCAATCCGGGCGACATAGTGGTGGCCGACAAGAGCGGCATCGCGGTCGTCCGCCGGGAGTTCGCGGAGGACACCTTAATGCGCCTTCGCGCCCACCGCGCCCGGATGGAAAAATATGTGAGCGACGTGAAGGCCGGCAATTTCTCGAACGACTGGGTGGACCGGCAGCTCGCGGCGGACAACTGCTTGATCGAATGAGAGAGACGATGGCGGCGGGGCAAATTTTGAGGCTGATCCATAAAGCGCGGCGCGTCCTGGACGTGCCGGATTTCATGCAGTACCTGGAGTTTCAGGACCTGCGGCGCGCTTACTACGCCGAGTTCTGGCAGCGCGCCGCAATGGCCGCGAATGCCGAATGTTCGCCGTGGTACGACGGTTACCTCCGTATCCGGCGCGGGCGGCAGGTGGCGATTGTCAAAGGCGGCAGCCTGCGCCTCGACGATCATCTGACGCTTCAAATCTTCGGCAATAAGCTGTTGACTTACAAGCTTCTTGAAGAACAGGGCTGCACTCTGCCCAGGCATATGCCATTCACGCGGGCGACGCTTCGCGATGCCGGTCACTTTTTGGAACAGACAAAGGGCCTCGCGGTCGTGAAGCCGGTGAGTGGAACCGGCGGCGGAGCGGGCGTGTCAACTGGCATTGCCAGCTACGGGGCATTGAAACGGGCTGCCTGGCAGGCTGCGAAGTTCGATACCAATCTGATGATTGAGGAACAAATCGAAGGCGATTCTTACCGGCTGCTCTATCTCGATGGCGCCATGATCGACGCGGTGAAGCGGGATCCGCCGAAACTGAAGGGCGATGGAGTGAAATCGATTGCGGAACTCGTCAAGGCCGAGAACCGCAGGCGCATCGAGCAGCGCCCCTACTCCGCGCTTTCGCCTTTGAGACTCGATCCCGATGCGATGAACTTCCTCAAATCCGCGGGCAGAACGCCCAAGTCGCGGCCGATGAAAGGCGAAACGATCACGGTGAAGCGCGCCGTGAACGAGAACACATCGGCCGAGAACCACAGAGTCTACAACGTCCATGGCGCCACCGCGGATCTCGGCACCAAACTCGCGCGCAATCTCGGCATCAAGCTCATGGGGCTCGATATCATCGCCAAGGACATTTCGTCGCCGCTTACCCGCGACAATGGCGTGATCGGCGAAGTGAACACCACACCGGGCTTGCATCATCACGATCTGACTGCCGCACCAGCACCCGGCAACATCGCAGCGCGGATCATCAAGCACATGTTTTCGACCAAACACGGCGTGATGATCGTACCGGAAGAAGAAATCGCAGCCTTGCCTGCGCCCCCTACGGAGAAGGCTGCCGGATGAACCTTGATATGACACGCCCCGTGCTGCTTCTGGGCGGCAAGGAGAATTCACTGTCGGTGGTGCGCCACCTCGGTAAGCTTGGCATCCCCGTTCGCGTGAGCGGCGGCGGAACCTGCTGGGGCATGTACTCGCGCTATTGCGCCGAGAAACTGCCGGTGCCGAAGGGCATCCCGCAAGCCGTGTTCTGGAAGCGCCTTCTGCTTGACGGAGATACGCGCTTCGATGGCCATATTCTGCTCGCGATGAGCGACGACGCCATCGAGTTCCTGATCGAAAACCGTCAAGGGCTCTCTCAACGCTACATACTCGACGATGTCGATCCCGATCTCCAGCAAGCCTTTCTCGACAAGCAGGCAACGCTCGAACTCGCCCGCAAGGCCGGTATCGGCGCGCCAAGCTATTGGCCGGTGACAAGCCCTTCAGACATCGAGCCCTTGCGCGGCAAGGCGCGTTTCCCCGTGAT
>JBJXGL010000047.1:0-6032 GCA_046160365.1 Aestuariivirga sp.
GCGGGTCGTGCGGAATGATGATGGAAGGATCGATGCCGATCGCCTTGCCGAAATCGGCGGGCGGAATCTCGGGGCGCTTGGGCACGCCGACCTGGTTCAGTACGAGGCGCGGCGGCTTGTCGTTCGGGCGCTGCTGCTTCAGTAGATCCACCATGGCCTTGGTATTGCGCAGGCTGGCAAGCTCCGGCGTCGCGGTGATGATCACGTCGTCGGCATGGAGCAGCGTGTATTTAATCCAGGGAGCCCAGGTGTTGGGCACATCGACCACCACGCAGGGAACGCTGTGGCGGACGGCATTGAGCACGGTGTCGACCGACTGGGCTTCCATGTTGAAGTCGCGATCGACGCCGCCAGGACCGCTCAAAAGGCTCAGCTTGTCGCCAAGCTTGGTGAGTAGGCGCTCGATCAGCGTGGCGTCGACACGGTCGGGCTGGCCAAGCGCGTCGACGATGCCGCCAGAGCCGTCTTGGTTGAAGTTGAGTCCGGCGGTGCCGAATGCGAGATCTAGGTCGGTGATAACCGTATCGATGGCGAAACGTTTGGAGATAGACCAGGCGACGTTGTGCGCGATGGTGGACGAGCCAACTCCGCCCTTGCAGCCGACGAAGGCGATAACACGGCCCACGGGCTCCGCCTTGGGATCGCGGTAGAGAGCGGCTATGGTTTCGATCACCTGAAGCTGGTTCAACGGCGCCACGAGATATTCGCTCACACCCTGACGCATCAGTTCGCGGTAGAGAATGACGTCGTTCAGATGGCCAACGACGATGACCTTGGTGTTGGGCTGGCAGACTTGGGCAAGCTGGCCCAGTTCGCCGAGGACGCCGTCGCGCGATGAGTGCGATTCGACGATCAGGACGTTGGGCGTCGCCTGCGACTGAAAGACCTGTACCGCGGCGGCGATGCCGCCCATCTGTATCGTCACATACGATCTCGCCATGCGGCGATCGGCGGCGGCGGACTGCATCGTCTCCGCGGTCAACTGATTGTCGCAGAAACAATGGATGTTGATCCGCGGGATGGCGGCGACAACCGGCTGTTCGTTGCTCTGGAATGCCTGCGCTTGCATGTTCAAACCCGGGTTATCTGATGGCGGTTGAAATCGCGACGGACTGGCCGGTCTGCACGCCCGACGGGGCGGTGCCATAGTCGGTCATGACCTTGACGCGGCGGCGGGCGGGCACATTGCCCATACCCGACGGGACTTCGAAGTCCATCGGATCGGACACCATGGCCGCGATGTTGTGCTGCTGGGCGCAGCCGAAGTTCGGATAGTGGTCGTTACGGCCGGTATCGGCGAGATTCTCCGACCAGTCTCCGCACTCCTTGGTCTTCGCATAGGCTCGGATGTAGGAGACATTGACGGGTCCGCTGGCCGGTCCCGGATAGGTGCGCTGCACGATGGCGCCCGGCGGAATGCCCTGATTCATGAGCAGCTCGGTGATGGCATGAGCCACCTGGCTGCCGCGTCCACCCCCCGAGGGCCGGCTCACGGTGATGGCCGAGAACTGGTTGCTCGATGCCTGCCTGGCGAAGTTGACGACCGAGTTGGCCTGGTCGGGGCTGAGGCCCCCTTTATGCGAGGCCACATCCATTTTCACCGGACCCTTGGCCACCGTGATCGGAAAACGCTCGGAAGGCATAGAAGGACTGTAGTCGGCATCGTCCATGGCCAAATCGTCAGTGCTGCAGGCGGCGAGGCCTCCGGCCATGAGCAGCACGAGAGCCGCGGCCTTGAGAGAATTGCTATTGCGCATCTTGGTCTCCACTCACCTTACTCGACGATGTAGCCGACGTTGCCGTGATAGACGCCGTCGGGCGACTTTCCGGCCGCGCCGTAAACTTTGTTGAGGCGTCCCCAGAGGATGGTCTGGCGGTCGGTCGCCGTGTTGAAACCGTCGGCCGGCGTCGCAAGCTGCTTCTCGTTCACTTCGTTGACGAGATAGGGGGTGACGATGACGACGAGTTCCGTCTGGTTCTCGACGAAGTCGCGGCTGCGGAAGAGAGAGCCGAGAATCGGCAGCTTCTTCAAGCCAGGGGTGCCGTTGATCTGCTGGCGCATGCTGTCCTTGATCAGGCCGGCCAGCATCATCGAGCCGCCGCTCGACATTTCGACCGTGGTTTCGGCGCGGCGCACGATGATCGGAGGCAGAATGGTGTCGCCGCCGGTGGCCGAGCCCGATGTGGTGATGTCGCTCACCTCGGTGCTGATCTTCATGCTGATGCGGCCGCCAGGCAGCACCACCGGCGTGAAGGCAAGGCCGATGCCATAAGGCTTGTACTCGTAGATCGTGGCGTTATCCTTGACATCGACCGGCACGGGGAACTCGCCGCCGGCGAGGAACTTGGCCGATTCGCCCGAGATCGCGGTGAGTGCCGGCTCCGCCAGCGTGCGCAGCACGCCGTCGCGCTCCATGGCGCGGACTACGCCGCCAATCGAGTCGCCGCCGCTGGTGTAAGCCGCCTTGTAGCCCTGGTTCGGGCTCAGCAGGCCGTCGATGCCGGCCGTGAAGGGATTGATGCTCGCCAGGTTGAACGCAACCTTGCCGGCGTTGAAGATGGCTTGAAGATTGACGCCGAACTGCTTCAGCACGTCGCGCTGCACTTCGACGATCCTGACCTTCAGCATCACCTGGTCCTTGCCGGAGAGCTGGATGGTGTTGATCACCTTGGCACCCGCGCCGCTGCCATTGACAAAGCCTGAGGCAATTTCCTCGGCCGTGCGCGCATCTTCGGCGCTCGATGCAGTGCCGCCCAGCACGACGTTGTTGCCGATGGTGTCGACGGTGATGCGGCCGCCCGGTATGGAGCGCTTGATCATCTTCTGCAGCGCCATCATGTCGAGCGCCACTTCGAGGTCGAGCGCCAGGATCTGCTGGCCTGCTTCGTCGAAGAAGAACAGATTGGTTTGTCCGACTGACTTGGCGAAGAGATAGGCCGTGTTCTTGGTGCGCACGACCGCGTCGACGATGTCGGGATTGCCGACCAGCACGTCGCGCGCATTCGCCGGGAGTCTGATGACGGCGGACTTGTTCAATCCGATCCTGACGTAATTGCCGGATTCCTGCTGCTGCTGGCCATAGTCCATGTCGCTCGCAAGGGCGGGACGGACAGGCACCGACAGCATGACGGGAAGCGCCAGGGAAATCGCCAGCATCGCGGCGGCGGCGGCTCTCGCGAGCTTTCCGGCCGTCATTGCGCGGCGTCTCTTTGACATGTTGTTATCGGATTGCATGGCGGTGGCCTCAGCGGTTGGACGTGTAGGACTGGGTGCCGTAGCGCAAGACGAGCATGTCGTTGCCGGTGGCGCCGGGCTGGAGATATTTCTGCGCGAGCCTGGGGCCGGTTTCGCTCAACGGCTTGCCTTCGTTCTCGGCGATGGAGCGGAGCGCCAGCGAGAGTTCGCCGAGGCTTTCCGTCATGGCGATCACTTCGGTCTGGCGCGAATCAAGTTCGAGGGTCGCGGTCTTGCCCTCGGCCACCGTCACCTTGTCTTCGCCTTCCTGACGGTAGGTTTGGTTGATTGCGAGCACCCGGACATTGGACAGCACGATTTCGCTGACCACCGGCTTCTGGCCGCTCTGATCGGCATTTTCGATCTTGCGGGTGAGAATCACGTCGACCCGGTCGTTGGGAAGAATGAAGCCGCCGGCGCTGGTATGCTCAGAAATGCCCACCGAAATGGCGCGCATGCCCTTGGGCAGCATAGCGCTCATGAAACCGGCCTGACCCGGAAGCACGAGCTTTTTTTCGAGAACCGGTTCGCCGCTGTAGATCGCGAGTCTGGCGCGCGCCTCGGCATACTCGGTCACCGCCTCGGGCTTTTCGTCCCTGGTGATCATCTCGTTGAACACGTTTGCCTTGGGCCATGGCTGCCAGCTGACCGCGCTGCCCGCGAGCTTTTCGCCCATCAACACGTCCTTTGAGGCGATGAGCACGTCCAACGTCTCGACCTTATTGATCTCGACGACTTCGGTCATAGCTTTCTTGCCCATCATATTCTTCGCCATGAATCCGGCCAGAACAGCCGAGCCCACCGCCAAGCCCAATACGACAACGCGCATTTTACTCATTGCAGTCCCTCACCCCGCGCGTGCCAAAACGCGCCTCTTCGCCTACTTTCGACCGGAATGGTCAAATTTGGGTTAATTGCCATACGCATGATTGCCATCCGTTAACCGAGCAATCCGATCCAGACGCTCTGCGGCAGCGCCAGAATGGCCCCCGCCGCTATTGCGTATCCGTATGGAACGTTGGGCTTCCACGAGCCCAAAAGCTTGGCGGCGCGGCCGCCCTTCACTTCCGAATTGAGTTGAATGAGTGACCAGATAGCGACAGCGACGGCGAGTACGCCGCCTGCCACGATCGTCCAGCTCAAAAACGGAGCCGACGCCGGCCAACCGAACCAGAGGCCCGCCGCCGCCAGAAGCTTGGCATCGCCCGCTCCGAAAATGTTGGCGGCGAAGAGAAAAAAACCGGCCGCGAGCAGAACCGCGAAAGCGGCGAGATGCGGCAGCACGCCGCTCCACCCCAGCCCCGCGAAATACGATGCTGGGATAAAGAGGATGACCAACGCCGCGACGATCCAGTTCGGTATGCGAAGGGCGATCGCATCGCCCGCACCCGCGAGAATCATCAGCAGCGGGAATGCCGTAACTATAAGCGTGGCAGTCATTGAGAGCCTTGAGCCGTTGGCGCGAGGGGCCGCGCTGGCACGTTCTCCCATACCTGCCGTAAAGGCCGGGTTAACCTTGCGGCTCCGTTAGCGCCGGGGTTCGGATAACTGCAGCGCGATTGCCGCAGCGAGGGCCGCAAACGGCCAAGCCGGCCTCAAGGCCGGGGCTTGAGCATGTGGCGGCACATGAATAGCGTGACCGCAAAACAAATGAGCCGCCGGGGCGTACCCGGCGGCTCGACGCCTTCCCAAATCGGTCAGGCCTGAGCGGGAACCGCGCGAACGCGGCGCCCACACCGCAACATATTACATGTTGCCGGCGAGGTTGCCCATGTTGCCCTGCCAAGCAGACGTCAGCGACGGCATGGCAGTGATGATCGCGATGCCCATGGCAGCGGCGATGAGGCCGTATTCGATGGCCGTCGCACCAGATTCATCCTTCACGAAACGAACGAGCTTGTTCATTGTACTCTCCAAGTTCAAACTACAGCACCAGGTTCATTTGCTCCGGAGCCTCATGCGCCGTCGTCCTTGAACCGTGACGTGAACATAGCTCCCGCAATTTAATGGCAAGTAAATCCGAGCCTCCGGGAATGACCGCAACCCAATCCTATTCACACTTGGTTATTGCTTATGATGATTTATTGCTAAAATCATACATATCTACGTATTAGACGGTAAATAACTTACTTATTTACAGTATAGTTGTTTTTGCCGCGCCTCTATCCACCAATTACGAGAGTCTTGATTCGTGGTTCCTTGTCCCAAATCCGCCGCAGCCCTGGTTTTGCATGGCATATCTTGTTCTGTGGACGTCGACCCGGGCTTCGCCGCCAAGGATTCCCCGATTCAACCCGGCAATTCTTGATCAAGCTAGCCGCCCACCGCCGCGAAATTCGCGATCGAGGCCGGACTGTAACCGAAGATTCACCAATTTTAGGGCAGATTGCGCTTCCGGCTGAAACACATTGTTCACTCAGCCACATGTTCGAGGAACCAAACCGTCATGGTCAAACGATTTCTCATCGCGGCAGGCATCGCCGCTTCAATGTCTTTCGCAGCGGCTCACGCGCAATCCATGGAGCAGCTCGTCGTCAAGGCCGACCAGACTCAGGTGATCACCCTGCCCGGCAATCCTGGCGTGGTCGTCGTGGGCAATCCCAGCATGGCGGACGCCACCGTGGCCGGAAACCAGGTCTTCGTGCACGGCAAGCTGTTCGGCACGACCAACATCATCATCCTGGATGTCGACGGAAACCAGATGGCGGCATTCGAGGTGACCGTCATGCGGCCCGCCCAGAGCGCCATGGTCATGTACAAGGGCGGCTCGGCTTTTTCCTATGTGTGCGCGCCGGAC